>JBGASI010000027.1:0-15942 GCA_044229815.1 Vicinamibacteria bacterium
ATCCTGGGGTGGCGCGCCCCTCTCCGCCTTCACGCCGCTGACGACGCTCGCGAGCGATCCGGCCCTCCAGCCGGCGATCCTCCACTGGTCCCGCATGGCCGACGCGCACACCACCACGCAGCTCGAGATCGAGAAGGAGAAGCGCGATCTCGAGCCGGCGGCCGCCCGCGCCCGGGAGCAGGGTCAGGCGCCGCCGCTCCCGCGCTGGCGCCCGGGCCTCGAGGCCTGGTCCCCGGCCGGCATCTACAACGCGATGATCGCCCCGCTCACCCCCCACGCGATCCGGGGCGTCCTCTGGTACCAGGGCGAGAGCGACGCCTCGCCCGAGAGGGCGCCCGTGTACGCGCGGCTCTTCGCGGAGACGATCCGGAGCTGGCGTCGGGCGTGGGGGGGCGGCGACTTCCCGTTCCTGTTCGTGCAGCTCGCGAACTGGACGGCCGGCCCGGGCAATGCCTGGCCCGAGCTGCGCGACGCCCAGAGGCACACCCTCTCCGTGGCGAACACCGGCATGGCGGTCGCGATCGACGTCGGCAACCCGACCGACATCCACCCGCGCGACAAGAAGACCGTCGGCACGCGCCTCGCGCTGGCGGCGCGCGCCCTCGCGTACGGAGAAGGCCTCGAGCACTCTGGGCCGCTGTTCCGCCAGGCCGTGCCCGAGCAGGGCGGGCTGCGCGTCTTCTTCGACCACGCGGCCGGCCTCGCCACGCGCGGTGGCGCCCCGGTCGAGGGCTTCGAAGTGGCTGGCGCGGACGGCCGCTACGTTCCCGCGCAGGCGCGCATCGAGGGGCCGACCGTGATCGTCTCGTGCGCGGAGGTGAAGGTGCCGCGCTCGCTGCGCTACGGCTGGGCCGACAACCCGAAGGTCAGCCTCTACAACGCAGCCGGCCTGCCTGCCTCGCCGTTCCGCTCCGAGGAGTAGGCGGACAGGCGGCGGACGGTGGCTCGAGGGCCGTCGCTCCGACAGGCCATGGTCACCACGGTGCGGATCAGGTATGGTCGGGCGTTCGCCGAACGCGGGCCCTTCCGGATCCGTCTGAATCGAACGAGGCGAGGGCGAAAGTGACGACACCCAGGTATCTCGTGCCCCAGGGCACGTACATGGCCGACCCGGCGGCGCACGTCTTCGACGGAAGGCTCTACATCTATCCGTCGCACGACATCGAGTCGGGCATCCCGGAGAACGACAACGGCGACCACTTCGACATGCGCGACTACCACGTGCTGTCGCTGGAGGCGATCGACGGCGAGGTGCGCGATCACGGGGTGGCGCTGGCCGTGAGCGACATCGCCTGGGCGGGTCGCCAGCTCTGGGACTCGGACTGCGCGGAGAAGGGCGGGAAGTACTACCTCTACTTCTCGCTCAAGGACAAGAACGACGTGTTCCACATCGGAGTCGCGACGAGCGACCGGCCGGAAGGCCCGTTCGTGCCGCGCGAGAGCCCGATCCGAGGGAGCTACTCGATCGACCCGTGCGTCTTCGCGGACGACGGGAAGCACTACATGGTCTTCGGCGGCCTGTGGGGCGGCCAGCTGCAGCGCTACCGCAACAACAAGGCGATCGAATGCGGGCACGAGCCCGAGGACGACGAGCCCGCCCTGTGCCCGAAGATCGCCCGCCTGCGCGAGGACATGCTCGAGTTCGCCGAGGAGCCGCGGGACCTCGTGATCCTCGACGAGAACGGCGCGCCGCTGCGGGCCGGCGATCACGATCGCCGGTTCTTCGAGGCGTCCTGGATGCACGAGCACGCCGGCCGGTACTACTACTCCTACTCGACCGGCGACACGCACCTCCTGTGCTACGCGGTGAGCGACAACCCGTACGGGCCGTTCACCTATCAGGGAGTCGTCCTGACGCCGGTGGTGGGATGGACGACGCACCACTGCATCACCGAGTTCGAGGGGAAGCCGTACCTGTTCCACCACGACAGCCGGCCGTCGGGAGGCAAGACCTGGCTCCGCAGCCTGAAGGTGGTGCCGCTCGAGTACCGGTCCGACGGCTCGATCCGGACGATCGAGGCCGAACGGTAGCGCCATGAACCTGCTCGGGAGAGTGCTCACGCCCGCATCGGGACTGCTGGCCGTGCTGGCGGTCGTGCCCGCCGCGCGCAGCGCGGCTCAGGCGGCCCCGGCGAACGCGCCGGCCGCCGGCGCGAGCGGCGCCCCGCAGGCGCCGGGTCCCGGGGCCGGCCGCTCGGCCCAGCTGGTGGACCCGAAGCCGCGCACGCTCGCCCCCTACTTCACCAGGGCCGCCGCCGCGCCGAAGCCCGTCGACAAGGACGGCTTCATCCAGCGCTGGCTGCTGCTCGAGCCCATCAGCAAGCCGAATCGCACGAACACGGTCTTCACGGGCGCCTACGTGCGCGCGGCCTTCCGGCAGGAGTACTTCCCCGACCAGTTCAGCGTCGTTCCGAAGGACGGCGACTTGGTGAAGGTGGGCGAGCAGGAGCTGCGCTGGCACGCGCTCGACTCCGCGCTCTTCAACGTGAAGCTGTTCCGCTTCGCGTACGGCCTGAACAAGCCGGTCTACGGCGTCGTCTTCTGGGCCGTGACGGTGGTGAACAGCCCGCGGGAGCAGAGAAACGTGCGGCTGGCGGCGGGCTCGAACGCGTCTTCCATGTGGTGGGTGAACGGCGAGGAAGCCGTCTCGCTGTTCGACGACCGGCGCATGGTGATGGACGACGCCGTCTCCCGGCGTCTCACCCTGAAGGCGGGGAAGAACGTCGTCCGGGGCGCCGTGATCAACGGCCCCGGCATGAGCGACTTCTGCGTGCGCTTCGTCGACGAGAGCGGCAGCCCGATCAGGGACCTGACCGTGGCTCTCGACGGTGTCGGCAAGTAGTCTCCGTCCCGAGCGGATTCCGACTGGAGCTCTCATGAGATCCCATTTCCTGGGTGCGGCGTTCCTGGCCGCGGCGGCGCCGAACCTCTTCGCGCAGGCTCCCGCCCTCGACGGCGCGCCCTACATCCACGATCCGTCGACGATCGGCATCAGTGACGGCAAGTACTTCACCTTCGGCACGGGCGGCGGCGGCCTCATCTCCGAGGACGGCTGGACCTGGACGGGCGGCGCGCAGCGGCCGGGCGGCGGGGCCGCGCCGGACGTGCTGAAGATCGGCGACCGCTACCTGGTGGCCTACGGCTCGACGGGCGGCGGACTGGGCGGCGGCCACAACGGCACCATCCACACGATGTGGACGAAGTCCCTCGACCCGAAGTCCCCGGACTTCAAGTTCGTCGAGGACAGCGTGGTCGCGTCCACCGACGGGTTCGAGGACTGCGACGCCATCGATCCGTCGCTCCTCCTCGGGCCCGACAACCGGCTGTGGCTGAGCTACGGCACGTACTTCGGCTTCATCCGGGTCGTCGAGCTGGATCCGAAGACGGGCAAGCGCAAGCCCGGCAACCAGCCCGTGAACGTGGCGATCGACATGGAGGCCACGTCGCTGCAGTACCGCGACGGCTGGTACTACCTGCTCGGCACGCACGGCACCTGCTGCGACGGCGCCAACTCGACCTACAACATCCGCGTGGGCCGTTCCAAGAGCCCGCTCGGCCCGTTCGTCGACCACACGGGGACCGACCTGATCCGCGGCGGCGGCAAGCTCGTGGTCGCCGCGAGCGGGCGCTTCGTCGGCCCCGGCCACTTCGGCCGCCTGACGATCGCGGACGGCATCGAGAAGTTCTCCTGCCACTACGAGGCGGACCTCGACCGCTCCGGCCGCAGCGTGCTCGACATTCGTCCACTGCTCTGGAAGGACGGCTGGCCCCTCGCTGGCGACAATCTCTGGGAAGGCACCTACGAGATCCAGTCCGAGCGCAGCGGCGGCGCGCTCGAGCTGGGTGTCGACTTCGTCCGCATGGAGAGGACCGGCGGGTTCTTCGGACGCGGGGCTCCTCAGACGCCGCCCACCCCCGTGAAGGCGCAGGAGCTGTCGCAGGTCGAGGGCGGCTGGCCGGCCGGACCCGTCGGCGTCCGGATCGGCGACTTCATGGCCCGCCCGCACCAGAAGTGGACGATCGCGCCGGTCTCCGGCGCCGGCGGCTACCCGGGCTCGCCCTGGTTCAAGATCGTCGTCGCGGGCACGAGCCGCGCGCTCGCGGCCGGCGCGGAGCAGGAGGTGGTCGCGGTTCCGGAGTTCACCGGCGCGCCGGAGCAGCTCTGGCGGATCGACCAGCTGACCGACGGAACCTATCGGATCATGCCCCGGCAGGTGCCGGGCACGACCGAGCCGCTCGCGCTCGTCGCGGCGGCCGCCAGCACCCCGACCCTCTCGAGGTTCGACTCGAAGAGGGCCGGGTCCAGGTGGAGCCTGCTCCGGCAGTAGCCGCGCGATCAGGCCTTGGGCTTCAGCATCCCGTGCATGGTCAGCCAGCCCACGAAGGCATCGAACCAGCCGGTGCTCGTCGTTTCCTTGGGGTACATGCCGAAGCCGTGCCCCCCCTGCTCGTAGAGGTGGAACTCCGCTGGCTTCTTCGCCGTGCGCCAGCTCTCGATCAGGCCGAAGCCGCCGGCGGCGAAGAAGGGGTCGTCGGCCGCGAGCGCGACGAAGAGGGGCGGCGCGTCGGCCGGGACGGTCACCGCAGCCAGCGGGCCGTAGATGTTGCCGATGAACGCCGGCTTCGCATCCTCGCCGACCAGCGTCGTCGCCATGGTCAGCATCGCGCCGGCCGAGAAGCCGACCATGCCGATGCGGTCCGGGTCGACCTTCCACTCGGCGGCGCGCCGGCGGACGAGAGCGAAGGCAGCGCGCGCGTCCGCGATCTGCGGCGCGAGGCCGGCCATCATCTGCTGCGGGTCGGGGCGCGGCGGCCGGCGCGCCGTGCCCGAGAACATCTCGGCCATCGAGCGCTCGAAGCCGGCCATGTCCGCCGGGGTCTGGTTCAGCCGGTACTTGAGGACGAACGCCGCCACGCCGCGCTCGGCCAGCGCGCGGGCGACGTTCCATCCCTCGTTCTCCATCGACAGGGTCCGGAAGCCGCCGCCGGGAGCGACGATGACGGCGGCGCCACTGGCCTTGGCCGGGGCGGGCAGGAACGGCGTGATCGTCGCCACCGTGACGTTGCGGGCGAACTTGCTGCCGTACTGGGAGTGCCACGATTCCGGGGCGGTCGCGTCGGGGAGCGGGCCCGTGCCGATCTCGACCGCGTTCGGCTGATCGGGTACGGCGATCGGCGTCATCTTGTCGTTCAGCTGCGCGAAGACCGGCGCCGCGACGGCGCAGGCCGCCGCCAGACCGGCCGCCCGCAAGGCTCCGCGCCGTGCCGAAGTGAGTGCTGAGCGCATCATCATGGCTGTCTGACTCCCTTCTGGGGACTCCCCAGTCTCGAGCCGGGAGTCCGTGAGATTGTCACACGGGGTGCGCGCTCGCGCGCTGGCGGTCGGCGGCCGTCGCTCTTCGCTTTCGATCGGACCGGGCATGCCGGCGCCTCGTGGCGAGCCCGGGAGTCGCGGAGTGTGGCACCATCCGCGCCATGAGAAAGAGCGCCCTTGGCAGCGTCGCGTTCTCGCTGGTCGTCCTGTGCGCCGCGTCGTCTTGGGCGCAGCAGTACCAGTCCGACTTCCCGCCTGAGGAGCTGCGCGCCCGCTGGAACGGCGTCTTCGACCGCATCGGGACCAGTGCCGTGGCCGTCGCGCAGGGTGCGCCGCTGGCCGACGGCTTCGCGCTGCCGCGGCAGTCGAACACCTTCTACTACCTGACCGGGGTCGAGACGCCCGGCGCCGCCCTGCTGCTGGACGGGCGCACTCGCCAGGCGACGCTCTACCTCCCGCCCCGCAACGAGCGCCTGGAGCGCTCGGAGGGCAAGGTGCTCTCGGCCGAGGACGCGGCGCTCGTGCGGAGGCTGACGGGCGCCGACCAGGTCGAGTCCACGTCCTCGATGGGAACGGCCTGGCCGGCCGGCGACGCGAAGCTCGACGTCTACGCCGAGACGGCCCCGGCCGAGGGCCACGCGCAGAGCCGCTACGAGCTGAAGGCCGCCGCGACGGCGATCGCGGCGGACCCGTGGGACGGCCGGCTGCCGCGCGAAACGCGGTTCACGGAGCTGCTGCGGTTGCGCAACCCGCGTGCGACGATCAAGGACCTGACGCCCGTCCTCGACGAGCTGCGCAGCGTGAAGAGCCCGCGCGAGGTGGCGCTCGTGCGGCGCGCCTCGCAGCTGGCGGGGCTGGCCGTGCTCGAGGCGATGCGCGGCACGCGGCCCGGCGCCTGGGAGTACCAGCTCGAGGCGGCGGCGCGCTACGTGTTCGCCGCGAACGGCGCCCGGCTCGACGGCTACCGCGCGATCACGGCCTCCGGCACGACGAACATCTGGAACGCCCACTACTACCGCAACGACTCGCAGCTGCGCGACGGCGAGCTGGTGCTGATGGACTACGCGCCCGACTACCGCTACTACGTGAGCGACATCGGCCGCATGTGGCCCGTGGGCGGCCGCTACGCGGCCTGGCAGCGCGAGCTGCTGCAGTTCGTGCTCGAGTGGAGAAACGCGGTGCTCCCCCGGATCCGGCCGGGCGTGACGAGCGACGCCATCCTCGACGAGGCCCGCGCGGCCATTGCGCCGGTGCTGGCGCGGACCCGCTTCTCGAAGCCCGTGTACGAGGCGGCGGCGCGCAAGATGCTCGAGACGGGCGGCGGCATCTTCTCGCACCCCGTCGGCATGAGCGTTCACGACGTCGGCGGCTACCGCCAGGCGCCGCTGAAGCCGGGCCAGGTGTTCGCGCTCGACCCGCAGCTCTGGGTCCCGGAGGAGAGGCTGTACGTCCGCTACGAGGACACCGTCGCCGTGACCGAGACCGGCGTCGAGAACTTCACGGCGTTCCTGCCCGCCGAGCTCGACGCGATCGAGGCCGTCGTGCGCGGCGGCAAGGGCGTCCTGCAGGCGGTCCCGGCCCTCACGGAGGCGCAGTTCGACGCGCTGCGGTCCGCGAAGTGACCCGGCGCGCCGACGGAGGGCGCCTCGCAGCGTCGGCCGCCGCGTTCGCGGCCGCCCTGCTCGCCTGCGCGTTCGCGAGCGCGGACACGTACCCGCGCCAACCCGGCGTCGACGTCCGGCACTACTCTTTCCGCCTGGCGCTGGCGGACGACACGGACGCGATCGACGTCGAGACGAGCGTCGAGCTCGACGTCCGCGCCGAGGGCGTGCAGGCGCTCGAGCTCGACCTGGCGCGGACGATGACGGTCGAGCGGGTCACGGCGGAGGGGAAGCCGCTCGTCTTCGACCGCGCCGGCGACCGCCTGCGGATCCCGCTCCTGCCCGCGGGTCGCGCCGGGGAGCGCAGGCAGTTCGTCGTCCGGTATCACGGCGTCCCCGCCTCCGGCCTCAAGATCGGGCCGAACCGTTACGGCGAGCGGACCTGGTTCAGCGACAACTGGCCGGACAAGGCGCGGCAGTGGCTGAGTGTCGTCGACCACCCGTACGACAAGGCGACGAGCGAGTTCGCCGTCACCGCCCCCGCGCACTACCAGGTCGTCTCGAACGGCCGGCTCGTCGAGGAGACCGATCTCGGCGACGGCCGCCGGACGACGCGCTGGCGGCAGTCGGTGCCGATCGCGCCCTGGCTCTACTGCCTGGGCGTCGCCCGTTTCGCCGTCGAGCACCGGTCCGAGTGGCGCGGGCTGCCGCTCGACACCTGGGTCTACCCGCAGGACCGGGAGATCGGCTTCTCCGTCTTCGCCGAGCCGACGACGGCCGCGCTGGACTTCTTCTCCGACCGCATCGGCCCCTACTCCTACGAGCGGCTGGGCCAGGTGGTCGCGAACGGCGTCGGCGGCGGCATGGAGTCGGCCTCGTCGATCTTCTACGGCGACGACTCGGCGCGCGCGCCGCAGACGGCCCGCTGGCGCAACGTGATCGTCCACGAGATCGCGCACCAGTGGTGGGGCAACGCGGTCACGGAGGGGGACTGGGACGACGTCTGGCTGAGCGAGGGCTTCGCGACGTACTTCACGCACCTCTTCGTCGGGCACGCCTACGGCCGCGACGAGATGGTCGCGGGCCTGCAGGCGGACCGCGACGTGATCCGGGAGTTCGACCGCACGCACCCGGACTACCGCGTCGTCCACGACAACCTCGCCGACATGAGCCAGGTCACCACCGGCGCGGGCACCTACCGCAAGGGCGGCTGGACGCTGCACATGCTGCGCGGGCTCGTCGGCGACGACGCGTTCTGGAGCGGCATCCGCTCGTACTACCGAGAGCACCGCGACGGCAACGCCCGCACCGCGGACTTCCGGCGCGCGATGGAGCAGGCCTCGGGCCGCGAGCTCGGCTGGTTCTTCGACCAGTGGCTGACGCGTGGCGGGATGCTGAAGGTCCGCGCGCTCTGGAGCTACGATGCCGCAGCCCGGGCCGTGCGCCTGGATCTGGAGCAGCTGCAGGCCGGAGCGCCCTACCGGATGCCGATCGAAGTCGCCCTCGAGCCGCAGGACGCCGGCGCGCGGCTGGTGCAGACGGTCGAACTGCGGGACGGGCGCCAGGGCTTCACGATCCCTTGCGCGGCCCTGCCGCGCGCGGTCGTGCTCGACCCGAGGACCTGGGTGCTGATGGACGCCGAGGTCGCGCGCCGTTGACAGGACTCACCGCCCGGCCCTAACTTGGCGCAAGGTGAAAGCGAGGCGGAGGTCCCAGTGGTGGTGAAGCGATGGCTCCGGGTGGTCGTCGTACCGCTGGCCATCACCGTCGCGGGTTGCTCGCTCGATGAAACCCCGCCGATCGACCCGGACTCCAGGACTCCTACCACGCCCACCGACTCGTCGCTCGTGTACGGAGCCCCCGCGCCCAGCCCCAATCCCTCGGCGAGTCCCGCCCCGACGCCCGGAGCCGGCGAGACCCCGACGGCAGGACCCTGCGCGCTGCCGTCTTCGAACCCTGCCAGCCCGGTCTGCACGTCCGATCCGGGTCACCTTCTGGGCGCTGTCGAGGCGGCGATCACGAGGGTCACGCAGAAGCACCCCGCGCTGTTCGACTTCGCCGACAAGCGCTGCGACGACTGCTACAAGGTCCTCGACGTGACCGGGTACTACTCCGCGGTCCAGGCGGAGCTCGCAGCGCGGGGCATCTGCACTCTCTCGGACGTCGAGGAGATCGGCGCCAAGGACAGCAACGACTCGAGCGAGCAGTTCGACATCCTGCTCGCCTCGGGTCACATTCGCCGGGCTCCGGGCGCGTACCGGGGCATCTGCTACCCGGCGATCTTCTGACGGCCCGAGCGGGCACAAGTCTTGACTTGAGCCGCTCTCGTGGGCCGCACTAGCATCGAAAGCACACCCAGCCGCGACCGCGCGGGTTCGCCCGCTCGCAGCGCGTTCCGCCCTCCTGGGGCCGCAGGCCCCGGGGTGGGCTTGCCGAAGCCCGACAACGGAGTTCGCCAATGATCGCACCGCCGCAGCGACTCATCGTCTTCAGCAGCCTCGACGGAAGCCTGCTCGACTCGCAAACCCGTGCCTGGGAGGAAGCGCGGCCCGCGCTCGACGTGCTGCGACGGCTGGAGATCCCGGTCGTGCTCACGAGCAGCCAGACGCGGGGAGTGGTGGCCGCGCACGCTCGCGCCATGGGGCTGGGGACGCCGTTCGTGGCCGAGAGCGGCGGCGCGGTCGTGGTGCCCGAGGGGTACTTCGGGCACAAGGTGCCGGGGTCGGAGTCGCGCGACGGCTACGACGTGCTCTCCCTGGGCGTGCCCCGGCTCGATCTGGCGCGGGCGCTCGCCGAGATGGCGACGAAGATCGGGGCCCGCGTACGCGGCATCGCGAGCCTGGGCCTGTCCGAGGTGCAGCGCCTCACCGGCCTCAGCGGCGGGGCGGTACGGCTCGCGCTCGAACGCGAGCACGACGAGACGTTCGTGGTGGAGGACGAGGCGAGCCTCGTCGCCCTCGCCGAGGCCGCCGGCGAGCGCAAGCTCAGTGTCCGGCGCGGCCGTCGCTTCTTCCACCTGAGCGGGGGCACCGACAAGGGCCGCGCCGCCCGCGTGCTGATGGGCCTTTTCGAGGCCGCAGGCCGCCGCCTGACCTCGATCGGCCTCGGCGACGCGCCCAACGACCTGACGCTGCTGACCGCGGTGCAGCAGCCGATCGTCATCCCCGGTCCCGACGGGACCGCCGACCCGGCCCTCGCCGACGGTCTGCCGGGCGCACAGCTCGCGCCCCGCCCGGGGCCGGCCGGCTGGAACGCCGCGGTGCTGTCCGTGCTCCGGGGAGACCGCCTGCCCGTCGCGAAGCCGCGAGCCCTCGGCGACTAACGCTCCCGCGCACCGGCGCAGCGCATCGCCGCCTGGACCCGACAACGCCCGCGCCCCGGACTACCATTGCTGCCCCATGCCGTGGACCCAGACGCTCGCCAGCCGCTTCGACCGCTTCTCCCGTGAGCGGGGAAGGGACTACGAGCAGTTGGGGCGGGTGCAGATCGTGCGGGCCGCCGGGGGCGAGGCGGAGGCCGTGGTGCGGGGGACGCGGCCGTACCGCGTGTTCGTGGAGTGGGGCGCCCGCGGGGTCCACATCCACTGCGACTGCCCGCGGTTCGAGACGGCGCCGTGCAAGCACGTGTGGGCGACGCTGATCGCGCTCGAGCGGCGCGGGATCGGGGGCGCTGCGCTGCCCGTTTCGCCCGCGCCTTCGCCGGTCGCGCCCTGGCGAGGACGGGTGGGGAGCATCCTCGCTCCCCCGGCCGTGACCGGCGTGTGGCCGGAGGGGCGCGAGATCGTCTACGAGATCGACGTGGCGGGCACGCTCGAGGGCCGGGGGCTCGCCGTGGGCCTGCTGCACCGGCGCCGGCGGAAGGACGGCACGTGGGGCCGCGCGCAGGCGCTCAAGGTCCTGCGCCGGACCATCGACGATCTGCCCGACCCGGCCGACCGCGAGGTGCTGGCGCTGCTGTTCGGCGCTCGCCAGGCCGGACCGTATTCCTACGGCTACGACCCCGCCGAGTTCGGAGGGGTCACCTCCTTCCGCGTGCCCGCGGCGCTCGACATGCGCGTCGTCCCGCTGCTGTGCGCGACGGGCCGGGCGCTGCTGCGCCGGTCGCGCGAGGCGGAGCCCGAGCCGCTCGCCTGGGACGACGGCGCGCCCTGGGTGTTCGCGGCGCGCGCGCGGGTCGAGGGCGGGCGCTACGTGATCGAAGGGACCCTGCGTCGCGGTGACGAGGAGCGGCCGCTCGACGCGCCGGCCCTCGTGACCGCCACCGGCCTCGTGATCCTGGACGGCCGGGCGGCGCGCTTCGACCACGGCGGCGCGTTCGCGTGGGCGGCCGACCTCCGGCGCCACCGCCGGCTGGAGGTGCCCGAGGCCGACGGGGCGGCCTTCCGCGCGACGCTCGTGGGCGCGGCGCGGCGTCCCCCGATCGACCTGCCCGCCGAGATCGGCATCGAGCAGGTGCCCGGCGAGCCCGCCCCCATCCTCCGGCTCACGGCGCCCGAGTGGGACGACCGCGCCGGGCGCGACCTCGTGGCCGAGGCGGCCTTCCGCTACGGGGACGCGGTCGTGGCCGCGGAGTCGCCCGGGTGGGCGGTCGTCGGGCCGCCCCCACGCGTGTCCGTGCGCGATGCCGCGAAGGAACGCGCCTTCCTCGAACGGTTGCAGCCACTCGGCCTGAAGCGGCTGGCCGAGGCGGGTCTCGTGGCCTACCGGCTTCCCGCGGCCCGGCTCGCCTCCGTCGTCACGACGCTGACCGGCGAAGGCTGGCAGGTCGAGGCGGAGGGACAGGCCTACCGCCGGCCGGGCCGCGCGAGCCTGCGCGTGTCCTCCGGGATCGACTGGTTCGACGTCGAGACCGCGGTGGACTTCGAGGGGCGCACGGCCGCGCTGCCGCGGCTGCTCCAGGCGCTGCGCCGCGGCGACGCGACGGTCGTGCTCGACGACGGCTCGCTCGGCCTGCTGCCCGAGGAGTGGCTGCAGCGCCTCGCGCCGCTCGTCCGCTTCGGCGAGGCCGAGGGCGATCGGCTGCGTTTCCGGAAGAACCAGGTCGGCCTGCTCGACGCCCTGCTCGCCTCGCAGGGCGAGGTCGAGACGGACGCCGCCTTCGACAAGGCCCGCGCGGCGCTGCGCCGCTTCGAGGGGATCAAGCCCCTGGCGGCGCCGCGGGGATTCACCGGTCAGCTGCGCGATTACCAGGCGCTCGGCCTCGGCTGGATGGCGTTCCTGCGCGACTTCGGCTTCGGTGGCTGTCTCGCCGACGACATGGGCCTCGGCAAGACGGTGCAGGTGCTGGCGCTCCTCGAGGCGCGCCGCGCCGCGGCGCAGAAGCCCTCGCTCGTCGTCGTGCCTCGCTCGCTCGTCTTCAACTGGAAGGACGAGGCGACGCGCTTCACGCCCCGCCTGAAGCTGCGCGACCACACGGGCCTCGACCGCGCGCGCGAGGCGAAGGGTTTCGTCGACTGCGACGTCGTGCTGACGACCTACGGCACGCTGCGCCGCGACGCCGCGCTGCTGAAGGACGTGGCCTTCGACTACGTGATCCTCGACGAGGCGCAGGCGATCAAGAACCGCACGACCGAGGCGGCCAAGGCGGCCCGGCTGCTGCGCGCCGACCATCGGCTGGCCCTCTCCGGGACGCCGGTCGAGAACCACCTTGGCGAGTTGCAGAGCCTGTTCGAGTTCCTCAACCCCGGCCTCCTCGGCCACGTCCCGCTCGGCCGCGGCGACAAGGAGCTCGGCGAGGAGGAGCGGGCCGTGCTCGCGCGGGGCATCGCCCCCTTCGTGCTTCGCCGGACCAAGGAGCACGTGGCGAAGGACCTGCCGCCGAAGACCGAGCAGACGCTGTGGTGCGACCTCGAGCCCGAGCAGAAGGCGCTGTGCGACGAGCTGCGCGACCACTACCGCTCGGCGCTGCTCGGCCGCGTCGAGAAGGACGGCCTCGCCCGCTCGAAGATGCACGTGCTCGAGGCCCTGCTGCGCCTGCGCCAGGCGGCCTGCCACCCCGGTCTGGTCGACCCGAAGCGAAGCGACGGTCCGAGCGCCAAGCTCGACACGCTCGTGCCGCGCCTCGTCGAGATCGTCGAGGAGGGACACAAGGCGCTCGTCTTCTCCCAGTTCACGAGCTTCCTCGCGCTGCTGCGGCCGCGGCTCGAGGAGGCCGGGCTCGTCCACGAGTACCTCGACGGAAGGACGCGCGACCGCGCCGCGCGCGTGAAGCGCTTCGAGACCGACGCCTCCTGCGGCCTGTTCCTCGTCAGCCTGAAGGCGGGCGGCCTCGGCCTCAACCTGACCGCGGCCGAGTACGTCTTCCTGCTCGACCCGTGGTGGAACCCGGCCGTCGAGGCGCAGGCCGTCGACCGCACGCACCGCATCGGCCAGACACGGCCGGTGTTCGCCTACCGGCTCGTGGCCCGCGGCACGGTGGAGGAGAAGGTGCTGGCGCTGCAGGCCACGAAGCGGGCCCTGGCCGACGCGATCGTGCGCGCCGACGAGGGCGTCCTGCGCGGCCTGCGGCGGGAGGACCTGGAGCTGCTGCTGTCGTAGGTCCGGGGCGTATAATGGGCCCGGAACACGGAGTCCCGCCTGTTTCGACCCGATCCGGCGTCGTCGAAGCGGCGCGTTCCGCCCCGGCACCGGACCGCGCCCGCGCCCGCGACGCGGGGCTCCGCCGGCCCACTCTCGAGAGTCCCTGCATGAGGAGCGCACCGTGACCGAGCCCGAGGAAGATTTCGCGACGCTGTTCGAGGCCTCGATCCAGGCGAAGCGCTTCGAGCGAGGCCAGACGATCGAGGGCACGATCGTGGCGATCGGCCCGAAGGTGGCCTTCGTCAACGTCGGCGGCAAGGGCGAGGCGGAGCTCGAGATCGACGAGCTGAAGGACGCCGACGGTGTGCTCGAGGTGGCCGTCGGCGACCGCATCCAGGCGATGGTGGTGTCCAACGACGGCGGGCTCACGCTCTCCCGCAAGCTGGCGCGGGGCGCCGCGAGCCAGCGGCAGCTCGAGGACGCCTTCCGCGCCGGCCTCCCGGTCGAAGGCCGGATCGAGCGGGTCGTGAAGGGCGGCTACGAGGTGCGTCTCGGGGGCCAGAGGGCCTTCTGCCCGATGTCCCAGATCGACATCTCGCGCAGTGCGGCCCCGGAAGCACACCAGGGGCAGGTCTACGCCTTCCGGATCATCGAGTTCAAGGAGGGCGGCAAGGACCTCGTCGTCTCGCGGCGGGCGCTGCTCGAGGAGGAGCAGAAGGTCCAGGCCGTCGAGGTTCGGCAGAAGATCGTGGTCGACGCGGTGCTGAGCGGCCGCGTCGCCTCCGTGCGCGAGTACGGCGCCTTCGTCGACCTGGGGGCCGGGGTGCAGGGCCTGCTCCACGTCTCCGAGATGGCGTGGTCGCGCGTGGCGGACCCGTCGCAGCTCCTCTCGCCCGGGCAGGAGATCACGGTCAAGGTCCTGCGCGTCGAAGACGGCGGACAGAAGATCGCCCTCGGGCTGAAGCAGCTGGCTGCCGATCCGTGGTCGACCGTCCAGGCCTCGTACGCGGTGGGCCAGGTGCGCGAGGGCCGCGTCACGCGTGTCGCCGACTTCGGCGCCTTCGTCGAGCTGGAGCCGGGGATCGAGGGCCTGGCCCACGCCTCCACGTTCGCGCCGACGGGGCGCGCCGACGCCTGGACCCGCTCGGTCCCGGTGGGGTTGAGCGGCAGCTTCGAGATCCTGAACATCGACGCCGAGAAGAAGCGGATCGGCGTCGCGCTCGTCCAGGACGGCGTCGCGCGCCCCGCGGGCACGGTGGCCGCGGGCTCGGCGATCGCGCCCGGCGCGCGCCTCAAGGGCAAGGTCGAGCGCCACGAGAACTTCGGCGTGTTCGTCTTCCTGGCGCCCGGACGCACCGGCCTCATGCCGTTGGGCGAGACCGGCCTGGCCTGGGGCGCCGACGTGGTGAAGGCCTTTCCGGTCGGCTCCGAGGTCGAGGTGGTCGTCCTCGACGTCGACGCGGCGGGCCGGCGCATCCGCGTCAGCCACAAGGCCGTCGAGCACGCGGCCGAGGCCGAAGAGCTACGCGACTACGCCGCGCGCACGAAGGGCGAGTCCTCGGCCGCCCTCGGATCGCTCGCCGACAAGCTGCGCGGGGCGCTCGACACGCGGCGGAAGTGAGACGCGACCCGATCGACCCCCACGTCGAGACCTCCGTCCTCGACAACGGCCTGAGGGTCGTCAGCGTCCAGCTGCCCCACCTGCACACCTGCACGCTCGCGCTCTATCTGCGCGCCGGGCCGCGTTTCGAGACGCCCGCCGAGAACGGCCTCTCGCACATGGTCGAGCACATGCTCTTCCGTGGCACCGCGCGCCACCGCAGCGCGCGCGCGCTGAGCGCGGCGATCGAGGGCCTCGGTGGCGCTCTCGACGGCGCGACGGACCGGGACCTCGGCGTGCTGCACCTGAGCCTGCCGCCCGAGCGCCTCGCTGCCGGCCTTGCCCTGCTCGGCGAGATCGTGCTGCGGCCGCGCTTCGCCGACCTCGAGGCCGAGCGGGCCCTCATGCTCGAGGAGATGAGCGAGGACTACGACGAGGACGGCATGGAGACGAACGCCGAGGACCTCGCCTGCGGCGCGCAGTTCGACGGCCACCCGCTGGGCCAGCGGATCCTCGGACCCCGGGCGAACCTCGAGCGCTTCACCGCCGCCGACGTGAGGCGGCACCACGCCCGCTTCTACACGGCCCGCAACGCGGTGCTGTGCGCGGCCGGGCCGGTGGCGCACGCCGCGCTCGCGGCCGGCGCGGCCCGCCACTTCGGCGCCATGCGCCCCGGGCTCGAGGCCCGGGCCGAGCCGGCCCCGCCCGTGGCTGGCGGGCCCCGCTCGCGCCACGCGCCCAGCTCCGGCTCGCTCGTCTCGCTCGCGCTCACCCTGCGCGGGATCACCCGCGACGACCCGGCGGCCTGGGCCGCGTTCGAGGCACTGCTGCGCGTGCTCGACGGCGGCATGTCGGGCCGGGTCTACGAGCGGCTCTGTGTGCGCGACGGGCTCGCCTACTCGGTGGACG
>JBGASI010000522.1:0-3503 GCA_044229815.1 Vicinamibacteria bacterium
CAGCTCCCAGCCGGCACGGTAGCTGCCGGTCAGGTACCGCTCGGCCTCGGGCGCGTTCGTCGCCTTCATGGCCGGCGCGTCCCACAGCAGCCGCTTGCGGCAACGCAGCGCGACGTTGCCGAGCAGGACGAGTTCGCTCAGCCTTGCGCCGTAGCCGAAGTTGCTGCAGGCGGGCCGGCCGCCCTTGCAGGCCTGCAGCCAGTCGGCGTGGTGGCCTTCGACCCGCGGCAGCGTGCGCGCGGGGCGCTCGTAGCTGCGGTGCAGCTCGAGCGGCAGCAGGCGCGGCATGCCGGACCAGCCGGCGCAGGTGATGAAGCCCTTCTCACCCACGAACAGGATGCCGTTGTCGCCCTCGCCGAGCCGCTGCTTCGGATCGTCCGTGTCGATCCCGGCCGGCGTCGGCGGCCGCAGGCCGCCGTCGTACCAGGAGACCGACAGCGCTCCGCGCCGGGGAGTGGCGGCAAAGCGGTAGATCACGCTCGCGCCGGACGGGCAGGTCTCCCCGTCGAAGCCGGTGGACGAGGCCTCGATCGTCTGCGGAGCGTCGAGCTCGAGCGCGGCGAAGGCGGGATCGAGGTTGTGGATGGCCATGTCCGGCAGCGTCCCGCCGCCGAACGCCCAGAAGCGCCGCCAGTTGCACGGTGCGTAGGCCGGGTGGTAGGGGTGCGGCTCGCGCGGGCCGAGCCACAGGTCCCAGTTGAGGCCACCCGGCACGGGCGGCGTCCCCTCGGGCTGGAGCGGCGGCCGCATGCGGGTCGAGGACCCGCTCCAGGCGTGGACCTCGCGCACCGCGCCGATCGCGCCGGCCTGGATCCACTCGACGGTCTGGCGGTGCCCCTCGCCCGAGCGGCCCTGGTTGCCCAGCTGTGTCGCCACCCCGGTCTCGGCAGCGACCCGGGCCACCAGCCGCGCCTCGTGGACGTTGTGCGTCAGGGGCTTCTCGCAGTAGACGTGCTTGCCGGCCCTCATCGCGGTGATCGCGGCGTACGCGTGCAGGTGGTCCGGAGTCGCGATCAACACGGCGTCGATCGTCCTCTCCTTCTCCAGCATGACGCGGAAGTCCTCGTAGACCGCGCAGGAGTGGTTGGGCGTGCGCTCGGCGTAGGCCTTCTCGATCTCCGCGCGCGCGGGACCGCGGCCGGACTTGCCGCCGTAGTAGAAGGCGGAGAGGTCCCACTCCTCGGCCGGGTCGGCGAGCGCGATCAGCTGGCAGTCCTTCTCCTGGAAGAGGGCGCGCGCGTTGGTCAGGCCCTGGCCTCCGGCGCCGATCAGGGCAACGTTGACCTTGTCGCTTGGGGCCACGAAACCGGGGCCACCCAGCACGTGACGGGGCAGGATCGTCACGGCCGCCACGGTCGAGGCCGTGGCGGTGATGAACTGGCGACGGCCGGCAGGCGTTTCGTGGCTCACCGCTTCTCCTCCGCTCGCCGGAACGCGCGTCGCGACCCGGCGCTCGGCAGAGACTATCCCAGGCGGCGGTGCGCGGACGACACGGCTCCCGGTCATTCGCCCCGGTCGACGCGGCAGGTCTCGCCGGCGCCCGCCCTGAAGCGGACGCCGCCTCCGTCGCGCTGCGCGCGCAGGGCGCGCCCGCCGCAGACGACGCGCGGCAGGGCCCGCAGCGGCCCCGAGGCGAAGTCGACGCGCAGCTCGCGGGCGAAGGCCGTGCGGATCTCGACGGCGCCGTCGCGCGGGTACGCCACCTCCAGCTTGCCGAGGCGCAGGCGCCGGCCCGCGGAGCCGACCGGCACGCGGATGCTGCGGAAGTCGTCCTGGACGCCGTAGACGTTCTCGACGATCGCGCTCCACACCGTCGACGACATGCCCAGGCCCGGGACGCCGAGCGGTTCGCCGTTGCGGCTGTCGTAGTGCTCCGCGATGCCCCGCGCCTGGACGAGCGAGAGCAGGCGCTGCGTCAGCTCGAGGGCCTGGGCGTGATGGCCGTAGCGGCGCAGGCCGTAGGCGACCAGGTACGTCGTCGGGGGCCACGTGTCGCCCCGCCAGTACCCGCGCGGGTCGAACTTCGGCTCGTCCAGCGCCGCGGTCGGGACGGGGAACGCCGACCACCAGCGCCGCGGGTCCGCGAGCTGCCGCGCGAGCGAGGCGGCCTGCGCCTCGCTCGCCGCGCCGGCCGCCAGCGTCAGGAACCCCTGGATCGTGCGGACCCGGATGGGCCGGTCGCTGTCGCGGTCGAGGCTGTAGAAGAACTCGTCCCGCGCGTCCCACATCTTCCGCCGCATGGCGTCCACCCGGCGGGCGACGAGGGCCTCGTAGCGGCCGGCGAGCTCCGCCCGGCCCAGCTCGCGTGCGATCTGCGCGATCGCGCGCTCCGTCATCACGAGGAACGACGTCTGCTCGACGCCCTCGACGTTGCCGTAGAAGGCACCCTCGCCCGGCCGCAGCGGGTGCGCCGTCATCGCCATGCCGTCGAGCGGCAGGTGGAAGTCGAACGTCTCGAAGCGGGCGGTCTGCACCAGGCTGTTGCGCTCGACGGCCCGGTACGCGCCGTACTCGACGAGGCCGTCGCCGTCCACGTCGCGCTCGCGCGAGTACCACTCGTCGAAGGCCACGAGCGGGTCGAGCGCGCGCTCGATCAGCGCGCGGTCGTGGGTCTGGCGATAGACGCCCAGAACGCCCCAGCCGAGGATCGGGATCTGCGAGTAGGCGACCGGCGGCCAGCCGCGGCCGCCCTCGCGCAGCACGCGCGCGCCGAGGAAGTTCGGCACCATGCCGTAGCGCAGGCTCCCCTTCGGGGCGTCGGGGTTGCGCTCGATCGCGTGCCAGTAGTTCTCGAACACCTCGCGCACGACCACGTCGTCGTCGAGCGGGGCAAACGCGCTCAGCACGAACATCGTGTCCCACAGCCACTGGCCCAGGAAGTACGAGCCCCCCGGGGCGAACCAGCGCTGCGGCAGCTCCGGGGGCAGCGGGTCGAAGAGCTTCCCGGTGACGCACTCGGCGAAGACGCGCTCGACGAACGCGTTCAGGGCGGGATCCTCGGTGCGCACTCGCTCGCGCAACCGGGGGAGGTACTCCGCGATGCGCCTTGCCGACTGCCGGCGGTATTCCTCCAGCAGCGTCGTAGCGCCCTCGGTCCCGGGCGCGGGCGGCGCCGGCACGGGGCTCGGGGGATCGAACGCCCCCTCGAACGGCTCCCACAGCGGCTCCCGTTCGTTGGGCTGCCAGGGCACGGTCCAGTCCACGTCGGCCAGGAGGGCCTTCACCTGCGCGAAACCGAACGCCCGCCAGGGCACCTGGCCCGGCTGCAGCCGGTCGCGGCCGCCGAAGTCCTCGAGCCACGCGCCGCTCGCGAGCCTCTGCGCCCGCTCGCGCAGCGGCGGGTAGTCGAGCCAGAGCGTGCGCTGGAGCGCCGGCCGCCCGGGCGCCTCGAGCGCCAGCACCGCGCCGGCCGGCACCTCCGCCACGACCTCGCCGAGCGGCGACGGGAGCTCGTCGACGCGGCGCAGGCCGACTAGGACGCGCACGGTGGCGTCTCTCACGAG
>JBGASI010000028.1:0-15900 GCA_044229815.1 Vicinamibacteria bacterium
GAGGAAGTTGTGGTCGAGAATGAAGAGCCTGTGGGGCGTGCCGACGACGGCCACGGCGTCGAAGACCCCGTGGCGCGCGGCGGCCACGATCGTGTGGAAGCCCCCGAAGGAGAAGCCGAGGCCCCCCACCCGTTCGTACTCCGGCCGGAGCGAGCGCACGAGCGCGGCCAGGTCCTCCGGCTCCCGAACGCCGAAGCTGAAGCGTCCGCCAGAGTCTCCGTGGCCTCGCGTGTCGAGGGTGAGCACGTCCGCGAGGCCCGCCAGCCGAGCGGCGAGCAGGCGGTGCTCGGGCCCACCGCGGTCCATCAGGATCCCGGGGCTCACCACCACCAGGCGCTTTGCCCCCGTCCGCAGCCGCGTCCAGGCGAGCGGCGTGCCGTCCGGGGCCCGGAAGGAGCCCGTCTCCTCGCGCGCCGGGCTCAAGCCCCCTGGGCCTCGAAGAAGTGCGCGATCGAGTTGGCGTAGTAGCGCAGCAGCTCGTCCTGCGCATGGTCGACGCGGAAGCCGTCGGCCTCCGCGAAGACCACGCGGCGCAGCGTCAGCATCACGAGCGCCCGGTCCAGGATCTCGGCGCTCGTCCGCTCCTCGCCCACCACGTGCGCGCCGGCCCCGCGCAGGCCTTCGCGCAGGCGATCGAGGCCGGACTCCCACTCGGCGCGCGAGAGGCGCTCGCCCGCGTGGCGCAGCAGCGCCGTCGCGGCCAGCGGCACCGGCGTCACCGGCATGATGCCCGCGATGCGGCGCATCACCTCGTCGGCCAGCTCCTTCAGCCTCGGCAGCCGCTCTTCCTTCGGCAGCTCCAGCACGCCCGGCCGGGCCGCGAGCCAGGCGTCGACGTCGAGCGGAGCGCCGAAGTTGACGCAGGCGCGGCCGTAGCGGCGGGCCCGCCGGAGCAGGAAACGCCCGGAGACCTTGAGCACGTAGGAGGCGACCTCGCGGACCTGCTCGCGCCGCCCCAGGCGTTCGACCTCGGGCTGCAGCTCGCGCAGCAGCGAGCGGTCTTCGAGCACGCGATCGTAGTTGATCGCCACCGGGATCACGTGGAACGGCCGCTCGAAGCCCGGCTCGCCCTTGACGCGGACGAGGTAGTCGAGGAGGCCGAGCTTCGGCTCGCGGAAGCGCCCGTCGCGGCTGAGGCCGCCCTCGATGAAGACGCCCTGGGTCACCCCGTTGCGCGTGATCAGCTGCACGTAGCGCTCGAGCACGCGGTGGTAGAGGGCCTCGCGGTAGCGGCGCCTGACGAAGTAGGAGCCGAAGCTCTTGAACACCGCCTCGAGCGGCCAGACGCGGGCCCACTCCCCCACCGCGTACGAGAGCGCCACGTGTCCCGACAGCACGTAGGCCACCACGACGTAGTCGGCGTTCGAGCGGTGGTTCATCAGGTAGACGACGACGCTGTCCCGTGGGATGGCCTCGAGCGCGGCCCGCGCCTCGTAGCCGACGCTCATCTTGTAGAGGAGGGGAACCAGGATCCTCGCGACCCCGTAGCCCAGCCTGTAGTAGGAGAGCAGGTTGAACTCCGGGACGATCTCCTCGACGTAGCTGCGCACCCGCCCCCACGCCGCCGCCTCGCTCTCGCCCGTTTCCCGGGCGTGCCGGGCCACGGCCGCCGCCACCTCGGGGTCCGCGAGCAGCGCCGCGCGCACGTGGCCCTTGCCCATGCGCTTGAAGCGGTCGATGCGCGCCCGGAAGTCCCGGCGGATCGAGCGCAGCGAGCGCCACTGCCAGCGGTCGAGTCGGCTTGGCATCGGGGGTGGGCGTGGATTGTACCCGCCTTCGGGTATAGTCCGACCACTCTCATGCCCGGCACCTTCGGTTCCATCATCATCGGGCTCTTCGGCGCGCTGGGCTGGCTCCTCGCCATCCTGGTCACGGTTCAGCGCGTTCGGCTCCTGACCCGCGGAGTACGGGCGACGGGGACGATCAGGCGCGCGAAGATCAGCACGGACATTCGCTCGGGCAACGTCCGCACGACCACGCAGTCCGCCGTCGTGCGGGTGCGCGACGAGGCCACGGGCGAGACGTTCGAGTTCCAGTCGTCGTTCGGCACGAGCGGGAGCAGGGTCGAGGTGGGGAAGAAGGTGAAGGTCCGCTACCTGCCCGAAGACCACAGCGTGGCCGAGATCGACCGCTTCCTGCCGATGTGGTTCTTCCCGCTCGGGGCGGCGATCGTGGGAACCCTGCTGCTCGGGTCCCTCTGGTACTTGAAGCTCAGGGCCCGCTGACGGCCGCGCGCCTGAGCAGGGCCCGCAGCTCGCTGGCCCGGGCCGGCCACCAGGCACAGCCGAGGTCGTCCCGCAGGAAGTCGCGCACCCGGGCGACGGTCCAGCCCGCGACCCGCCGTTCGAGCCGGACGGCCTCGAGGGCGAGCGCGCCGCGCTGCGCCGCGGTGGCCGTGGCGAGGAAGGCCTCGAGCGCCGCCCGTGCCGTGCCGTGCTCCGCCTCGAAGTCCTCGTGCAGGTGGCCCCGCGCGAAGGCACGCCAGGCAGGGTAGCGCTCGCTCACCGTCGCACCTCCGGGTATGCGGTCAGCACGAAGAAGTCGTGCTCCGACTCCAGCCACTTCAGCACGACGACCGCGTCCGCGCAGGCCTCCACGCGGGAGCGCCCCCGGCGCAGCGAGCGGCCGACCACCCGCCGGTCGCTCCCGCGGTAGTCGAGCACGAGGTTCGCGCGCGAGCCGCCGCGGCGGCTCCAGCCGCGCACGCGGTCCGCGAAGCGGGCGAGCGTCTCGCCGACCGCCTGCTCGGCCACCCGCCGGTCGGTCCAGGTCGAGGCGGCCGCGATCCGCTTCTCGCGCCGGAGCCGCTCGCGCAGTGCGTCATCGTCGAGGCCGACGTGCCTGGAGAGCGTGTGCCCGCCCCGGCGCTCGTCACGGGCCAGGTCCCGGTTCGCCGCGTCGGCCCGGCCGGGCGGACCCGCGAGCGCGACGAGCGTGAGGGCCGCTGCGGCCAGCCGACGGCGCATCGGCGGACGATAGCACGGCGCGCCGCGCTACCTGACCTTGAACAGGCGGTGGAGCCTCCCGGCGCCGGGCGCTGCGGGCTCCTCCTCGAGCGCCGCCAGCCCGCGGGAAGCCTGTGGGTGGTGCGGCGAGAGCCCGAGCACGCGCCGGTACAGGCCCCTCGCGCGGCTGGGGAGGCGGCCCTCCACGTAGATCTCGGCCATCAGCAGGAGCGCCGGCACGTGGTCGGGTCTCGTGGAGAGCAAGGCCTGCAGCACGGCCTCGGCCCGGCGCTTCCAGAGCGGGTTCTTGAGGTAGGCCTGGGCCAGGAGCATCCTCGCCTCTGTCCGCACCGGGTCCCCGGCTCGCGCGACGAGAGGCTCGAGCTGCTGGATGGCGTCCCAGTACTGCTCGCTGCCGAAGAGGTCTCTGGCGACCGCCAGGATGTGCGCCGGCTCCAGCCGCGGGTCGATGCTCCCGGCAGCCGCGGGGGATTCGGGTGCCGGCGTCGGCTGAGGCGGGGTGGGCGCTGCCCGTACGCCAGGTGCCGGTGTCGGTGGTGGCTCCGGTGCCGGGACGGACGTCGTGCCGGGGGAGGCGGGTCGGAAGCGGGGCGGCGGGAACGCCTGCTCGTAGCGGGCACGCGCCTCCGGGTCGCGCAGGATCTCGCACGCCTGGGTCACGCGAATGAAGGCCGCCGCGCGCTGCTCGCGCAGGTCGTCGAGCGCCGGGTCGAGACGGACGTCGGGATGGAGCACGCGTGCCAGCCTCGCGTGGGCCTCTCTCACGTCGTCCCGGGTCGCGGATCGCTCGAGACCCAGCAGCTCGAAGTGGTCCCGCTTGAGGTTCGCGTACGTCGTCGCGATCAGGAGCCGAATCTCCTCGGTCGTGCGGCCGACCGTGCCGGCGGCGGGGCGCGAGGTCGGCGCTGCCGCGAGCGGGGCCGCCGGCGTGGCCGGGGGAGCGGGCGTCGGCGCCGGCCGGGGAGTCGTCGGCGCGCTCGCGGGGGTCGCCGTGGCTGCGCTCGCCGGCAAGGGCGTCCGGGACGGCGTCCGTCGCGCGGCCTCCTTCTCGACGTACTCCACGAAGCCGGTGCAGAGGAGGCTGAAGAGGCTGCGCTCGCAGTCCTCCGTGGGCAGGGGGATGAGGGCGACGACGTCGCGCGCGCTCAGCGTCCCGTCGATCCGCGACAGCACGAACCCGTCCGCGGAGGTGAGGGTGATCTTCTGGGCGCGCAGCACGGGATCTGCGGAGACGTGCAGCGTCCGACGGGTGTCCCCCAGGACCCGCCGCACCAGCTCCGGGTCGACGAGCCGCCGTGTCGCGTCGAGGATCACCTGCCCCGTCGAGAGCGGACAGACCAGGTCGGTCTCCAGCACGTCCTCGCAAAGGTCCTCGAAGGCGAAGGACACGTCCGCGCTGTCGAGGGCGTTGAAGACGATCGTCTGCGAGTGCAGGCCGATGGCCTCCTCGAGCCCGGCCTTGTCCAGCAGGCCCTCCTCGACCAGGACCGCACCCAGGCGCCGGCGCTTGCCGAGCACCACGGTCAGGGCACGCTCGAGCTCGGCCTGGCCGAGGCGCCCGCGCTGGACGAGGATGTCGCCCAGGTGCTCGCCCGGCGCGTCGCTCGTACCGTGGAGGATCTGGCCGTGCAGGACCCTCAGGCTCCTCCTCCGGTCGGCCGCCGCGATGTGCAACTGCCCCGAACGGCCACCCACGTGGATCTCGCGCAGCAGGCGGAACAGCTCGCAGGGGTCCGCGCGCCGCGCCGGCGGCGTTGCCGGGAAACGGGCCGACGGGACGGAAGGGGGCGTCGCCTCTGGCGTGCGCCCGGCGGGCGCCCCGCGGTCGACGAGACGGTGCAACGCACAGGCGAACTCGGCCGCGGTCGCGTAGCGATCGGCCGGGCTGCGCGCCAGGGCGCGTCGCAGCACGGGCTCGAAGCGCCCGTGTTCGGGGCCGGGCGGCAGCTCGAGCCGGGGTTCGCCGTTCGCGATCCGGTACAGGGTGGCCACCGGCGTGTCCGCGTCGAACGGTCGCCGTCCGGCGAGCAGCTCGCACAGGAGTGTGCCCACGCTGAACAGGTCGCTGCGCCCGTCGACGCGGTCCCCGCGAACCTGCTCCGGAGACATGTAGCTCGCGGTCCCGAGCACCGAGCCCGTGCCCGTGCCGCCCGACATGAAGCGGGCGATCCCGAAGTCCATGATCTTCGCGGATCCCCCGTGCGTGAGGAAGACGTTGGCGGGCTTGACGTCCCGGTGGACGATCCCGAGCTCGTGGGCGTGACCCAGGCCTTCCAGGACCTGCAGCACGATCGAGAGCTTCCGCTCCAGCGACAGCGCGGGGCCGTGCCGCATCACGTCCACGAGATCGCGACCCCGGAGCAGTTCCATCACGATGTAGGGCGCCCCGTCGATGTGGTACCCCAGGTCGAACAGCGTCACCACGCTCGGGTGCATCAGGCGCGCCACGGCTCGCGCCTCTCGTTCGAAGCGCTGTTGCAGCTCAGGGTCCTCGGCGATCGCCGGCAGCATCACCTTGATCGCCACCTCGCGGTCGAGGAGCGGGTCGTGGGCCTGGTAGACGGCGCCCATGCCGCCCTTGCCCAGCAGCTTCACGATCTCGTACTTGCCGACGCGGCCCGGCAGGTCGGTGGCCGCGGCCGGCCCCGCCCCGCCGCCCGTCGCGGGGGAGGCCCGGTTCGTCACGGTGAAGCTCGCGGACTCGTCGGTCATCGGCCCGGCTCCCGCCTCTCGCCTGCCAGTGCGCCCATGGAAGGCCTTCAAACGGCGTACCAGGCCGGGTGTCGCGAACCTTGCATCGCAAGTCGTTCAGCGGTCGCAGGTCTACGCCTCGTCTTTCACTGGGCGCCAAGATCATTGGCTCAGTGCGTGGGGATTGGGTTGTCCCGTTTCCGGCCGGTGAAGTGAAAACGGGAGGCATTGAGGCGTCCAGCGCGGCGTTCAGCGCGCTGGACGATCCGCTTGGATACGGGCGAGCGACGACGGCTAATGCCGGGTCCCGTTCAGACCGTCGTCGGGCTCGTGCTGTCGCCGGGCTGGCGGTTCTTCTCCAGCCAGTACGACTCGACCGCGTCGAGGAGGCTCTCGAAACGCGCGAAGTCGCCCGGCTTCACGAGGTAGCTGTTCGCGTGCAGCTCGTAGGCCCGCGCCACGTCGGGTTCGGCGTCCGAGGTGGTCAGCACCACCGCGGGGATGCCGCGCAGCTCCGCGGTCGCCTTGATCCGCGCCAGCACGTCGAGCCCGTCCACCCTCGGCAGACGCAGGTCCAGCAGGATCAGCCGCGGCCGCGGGCTGCGCGTCGGGTCGCTGTACTCGCCGCGCCGGAAGAGGAAGTCGAGCGCCTCCTCTCCGTGGCGAGCCACGCTGAGCGTCACCGGCGCGCCCCTGTCGGCGAAGGCGCGACGGATCAACTCCTCGTGGTCGGGGTTGTCCTCGATCAGCAGCACCTCGAGGGCCTCTTCCTGCACCAGTCACTCCCTCCTGGGCGGACTCGAGGACAACTTGTAGCACTTCGGGCCCGGCACGCCAAGAAGAGAGAGGGCTAGTGCCCCAAGGGTAGTGTGAAGCAGAAGGTGGAGCCCCTCCCCAGGCCCTCCGACTCGACCCACACCCGGCCCCCGTGGACCTCGACGATCCGCTGGACGAGGGCGAGGCCGACGCCCGTCCCCTCGACGTTCGGGTCGAGCCGCTCGAAGAGCGTGAAGACGCGCCCGTGGTAGCTGGGTTCGATGCCGATGCCGTTGTCCCGTACGAAGAGGACCGGCCCATCCGGCCCGGGCCGGCTGCCGACCTCGATCAGCGGCTCGCGTCGTCCGTCGCGGAACTTGGCCGCGTTCTCGATGAGGTTCTGCAGCACCTCGAGCAGCCGGTTGCGGTCGCCGTGCACGGCCGGGAGGTCCTCCTGGATCTCGACGCGCGCGCACGCCCCGCGCAGCGGCTCGTGGAGCAGGGAGGCGGCCTGGCGGGCCAGGACGGCCAGGGAGACGGTCTCCGGCGGGTTGATCACCCGCCCCACCCGCGAGAGCTCCAGCAGCTCCCGCAGCAGCGTCTCCATCGTGGCAGTGGCGGAGCGGATGCGCGAGAGGTCGCCCGCCACCTGGTCCGGTCGTGACGCGGCGACGTCCTTCTCGAGCAGGTCGACGAAGCCGCGGACGGTGACGAGCGGGGTGCGCAGGTCGTGGGACACGGTGTAGGTGAAGCGCTCGAGCTCGGCGTTGCGGCGTTCGAGCTCGGCGATCAGGCGCTCGCGCTCCGCCCGCGTCGCCTCCAGCCGCTCCGCCATCTCGTTGAAGGCCTCCCCCAGCGTCTGGAGCTCGTCGCCGGTGCGAACGTCGAGCCGGCGGCCGAAGCGTCCCTGGGCGATCTCCCGCGCTCCCTGCGTGAGGCCGGCCAGCGGCCGGGTCAGCCGGCGCGCGAGCGCGAGGCCGACGAGCGCGGCCACGACGATGGACAGCGCGGTGAGGGCCAGGGTGGCGCGCGCGTAGCGCTGGTACTCCTCGACGAGCTTGGCGTAGCTGACGTGGTAGACGACCGACAGGCGATGGCGGCCCCAGTCTTCGACCCAGGGGCTCACGATCTCTCGCGCTTCCTCTCCACCCGCGTCCCGGCCGAGCAGCGTCGTGGGCTCGAGGCGGCGGACCGCCTCCAGGTGGGCGGGGTCGAGGCGGCCCTCGGCCGCGACGGGCCGCTCGCTGTCGTCGAGGCCGGCGGAGTCGAACAGCACGCGGCCCTCGACGTCCGCGATCTCGATGCGGACCACGTCAGGCGCCTGGGCGAGCAGGTCGCGCACGACCTGGCGGAACTTGAAGTAACCGGACTCGGCATAGGCGTCGTAGGCGGCGCAGATCGGTCCGGTGGCGAGCGACGCGTAGAGCGAGGCGCTCGTCTCCAGGCGCTCCCGCAGCCGCTGTCGGGCGCTCAGCAGCAACCACGCCGCGTTGACGAGCAGGACCAGCGCCACGATCACGGCGAGCAGCGCGGCGAGGCGCGCCCGCAGGCTCCTCACGCCCGCGTTCACGGCTGCTCGGGCTCGCGCGACAGGTCGGCGGCGAGCACGCGGCCGTCGAGCCTGGGCGTCCAGCGCACCTCGCGGCGGACGAGGTACAGGTCGAACGGGACCGCGACGGGCACCATCGGGAGGTCCTCCATCACCCGCTCCATCACCCGCTGCAGGGCCCGCCGGCGGTCCAGCAGGGTTGGGGCGGTGCGGGCAGCCAGGAGCAGCCGGTCCACCTCCGGGCTCGAGTAGCCGGAGTGGTTGTCGACACCCAGGCCGGCGTCCGCTTGCGGGGTGTGGATGGTGGAGTCGAGGATGTCAGCGGCGTCGCCCGTGTCGGCCGTGAAGGCCCCGTAGTAGAGCTGCGCCTCGCCGGACCTCACCCGCCCGAGCACCTCCGCCCACGGGCTCGGCCGCAGCGTCACGTCGATTCCCGCCTCGCCGAGCTGCCGGCGAAGCTCGTCGGCGCGCCGGTCCTGGCGAAAGTCGAGCGTCACCGCCAGCCCGTGGGGATGGCCGGCCGCAGCCAGCAGCCGGCGGGCCTCCACCAGGTCGCGCCCGGGAAGGCCCACGGAGGGCGCGAAGCCGACCGTGCCCGGGCTGGCCAGCTGGGAGGCGGGTTCGCCCCACCCCTTGAGGACGCGCGCTACGTGGGCCGGGCGATCGAGCGCGAGGTGCACGGCCCGTCGCACGCGCGGGTCGTCGAACGGCGGCCGGTCGACGCGGCACTGCAGCACCTCGACCACGACGGAGGGCCGCGCCACCACCCGGCAGCACGCCTCGGACCGCATCCGGTCCGCCTCCTCCGGGGCCGGAGACAGGGAGATGTCGAGATCGCCGGCGAGGAGCAGCGTGCGCAGGCGGGCGGCGCCCTTCACCGCCAGCATGCGCACGACCGCTTCGGCAGGGCGCTTTCCCCAGTAGGCGTCGGAGCGCCGCAGCGTCAGGCTCTCGGGGAATCCCTCCGCCGCCATGCGGTACGGGCCGGTGCCGATCGGCGAGCGGATCTCGGCCGGGGAGCCCTCGGGGACGATGGCGACGAAAGCCAGCCGGTTGAGGAGCAGCGAGGTGGACGCTTCGGTGCGGATCTGGACGACGTCGGGCTCGACCACGCGCAGCTCCGCCACGTCGGCGAGGTAATGCGAGACGCTGCTGCGCGGGTGATGGCGGGCGCGCTCGAGGCTCCACGCCACGTCGCGCGCGCGCAGCGGCCGCCCGTCGTGGAAGCTCACGCCGTGCCGCAGGCGGAAGCGCCAGGTGAGAGGGTCGGGCGTGTCCCAGGAGACGGCGAGCGCCGGCGCCACCCGCATCGCGCCGTCGAGGCTCGTGAGCCCCTCGAACACGTTGGCGAGCACAGCTGCCGTCAGGAACTCGGCCTCGAGGTGCGGGTCGAGCGACAGCGGGGCGGCGAAGAGGCCGACGCGCATGGGCCCCGCCGGGGTGGGTCGAGGCGCGGGCGCGCAGGCGGCCAGGGCGATCACCGCAGCCGGCGCCGCGATTCGCCGGAGCGGGCGCGTCACCCTCGGCCTTTCGCGCTCGTCACCGCGCGAGCGCGGATCTCGCCGCTGTCGGCCGCTCGGAGCACGGCCCAAGTCTAGACGAACCGGGCGCTCGCGAGCTGGTCGGCGGCGGCCGACGGTGGTATACATCCGCCCGGCCACTCTGCTTCACAGGAGCGATGCCGTGAGCGAGCACCTCCCTGTCGGGCCCGCCCGCGTGCTGATCGTCGAGGACGACGACGCGCACGCCCTGCTCCTCGCGCGCCACTTCGAGGACCACGTGCCGCGCTTGCAGGTGAGCCGCGTCGCCTCGCTGCAGGCCGCCCGGGCCAGCCTGGCCTCGGAAGCCCCGGACCTCGTGATCGCCGATCTGCGCCTGCCCGACGGCAGCGGCAGCGAGCTGCTCGAGCCCGACGCCGGTCGGGCCCGGGTTCCGCTCGTCGTGATGACCAGCTTCGGCGACCAGCAGGTCGCCGTCGAGGCGATGCGCCGTGGCGCCCTCGACTACGTGGTGAAGTCGGACGTGACCCTGGCCCAGATGCCGCGCATCGCCGAGCGGGCCCTGCGCGAGTGGGGCCACCTGCTCGAGCGCGATCGCGCGCAGGAGGCGCTGCGCGCGAGCGAGGCCCACTTCCGCTCGCTGATCGAGAACGGCCTCGACCTGATCGCGCTGGTCGACGCCGCGGCCGTCCTGCGCTACGTCAGCCCGTCGGTGCAACGGCTGCTCGGCTGGGACGCGGACGCCCTCGTGGGCCGGGGCTGGCTCGATCTCGTCCACCCGGACGAGGCCGAGGCGGCGCGCCGGATCCTCGCCGATGCCCGGGCGGTGCCGGAGTCGAGGCAGTACGCGCTGATCCGGTTGCGCTCCCGCGCCGGCGACTGGCTCAGCTTCGAGACGATCGCGCGGGTCCGACCCGACGGGCGCAGCGCGGACGTGGTCGTCAACGCGTGGGACGTCACCGACAGGCTGCGGGCCGAGCGCGCCCACCGCGAGCTCGAGGCGCAGCTGCGGCAGGCGCAGAAGCTCGAGACGCTGGGCACGCTCGCCGGCGGCATCGCGCACGACTTCAACAACATCCTGCAGGCGATCGTGGGCTGCACGGAGCTGGCGCTCGGCCAGCTCGGCGAGGACAGCCCCGCGCGTCGCTTCCTCGACCGCTCGCTCGAGGTGTCGCGGCGCGCGCGCGACCTGGTGCGCCAGATCGTCCAGTTCGCCCGCCAGGGCGACCTTCGTCGGGAGCCGGTCCGGCTCGAGGCCCTCGTCGAGGAGGTCTGCCGCCTGCTCCGGGCCACGCTGCCCGCGACGGTGGCGATCCGCCAGCGGATCGAGGCCAGCGGCGCCGTGCTCGGCGACGCCACGCAGATCCACCAGGTGCTGATGAACCTGGCTACCAACGCGCTGCAGGCCATGGGCGAGACCGGCGGCACGCTCGAGATCGCCGTCGAGCGCCAGCGGGGAGACGGCGGGGTCGGTCACCTCGTGCTGAGCGTGCGCGACACGGGGCCGGGCATCCCGCCGGAGATCCAGGAGCGCATCTTCGAGCCCTTCTTCACCACGCGTCAGGTGGGCGGTGGCACCGGCCTCGGCCTCTCCGTCGCGCACGGCATCGTCAAGGGCCACGGCGGGGCGATCGTGTGCCACAGCGAGGTCGGCCGCGGCGCGACCTTCCGGGTGCACCTGCCGGAGGCCGCCGCGCCCGGCGCGCCGCAGGTGGGCGCCCCGGCGCCCCGGGCCTTGCCCCGGCGCGGCCGGCTGCTCTTCGTCGACGACGACGAGAACGTCGTGTTCGTGGGCCGCAACGTGCTCGAGGGCCTCGGGCACGAGGTGGTCACTGCGCTCGAGGGCCACGAGGCCCTCGAGCTGTTCCGTCGCGAGCCCGGCGCCTTCGACGCGGCCGTGGTGGACGAGCTGATGCCCGGCATGACGGGATCGCAGCTCGCGACGGAGCTGCGTCGCCTCCGGCCGGGGCTGCCGATCGTGATCGCGAGCGGCCACGGCCTGCCCGCCCACGCGCGCTTCGAGGACGAGGCGGGAGTCCTCTACCTCGCGAAGCCGTTCGAGTGGAAGGAGCTGGACGACGCGATACGCTCGGCCCTCGAGCGCTGCCCGCCCGGCTAGCGGGCCTCGGGCGCTGCGCCCGCGCCTCAGGCGCACGGCAGCGTCAGGCAGAAGCGCGAGCCCTGGCCGAGCCCCGCCGACTCCACCCAGACGCGCCCGCCGTGCACCTCGACGATGCGCTTGACCAGGGCTAGCCCGATGCCCGTGCCCTCCAGCGTCGTGTCGAGCCTCTCGAACAGGCCGAAGATCTTCTCGTGGTACTCCGCCGCGACACCGATGCCGTTGTCGCGCACGTCGAGGACCAGCGCGTCGCCGGCGCGACGCCAGCCGACCTCGACGAGCGGCGCGGGCTGATCGCCCATGAACTTCACGGCGTTCTCCAGGAGGTTCTGCACGACCTCGCGCAGCCGGGCGCGGTCGCCGCGCACCGTGGGCAGGTCCGCCGCGATCTCCAGCCTCACCCGCCGGGCCTCGAGCTGACCCGCGACGAGCCGCGCGGCCTCGCGCACGAGGACGCCCAGCGGGACGGGCTCGAGGGGATTGGCGATGCGACCGACGCGCGAGAGCTCCAGCAGTTCGCGCAGCAGGCTGTCCATCGTGTCGACGGCGCCCCGGATCCGCCGGATGTCGGCCGGCACGCGCGCCAGGTCGCCGCGGGTGATGTCCTTCTCCAGCAGGCCCATGAAGCCGTTGACCGTGACGAGCGGGCTGCGCAGGTCGTGCGAGACGGTGTAGGTGAACCGCTCCAGCTCCGCGTTGCGCCGCTCGAGCTCGGCGATCAGGTTCTCGCGCTCCTCGCGGGCCCGTCGGGCCTCGCTGACGTCGATCAGCACGAGCGTCAGGCCCGCGTGCCGCTCCGCCTCGCGCACGGACCCGACGTGCACCAGGTAGCAGGCCCGCCCCGTGTCCGAGAGCGAGGCGGTCTCCACCTCGAAGATGCTGGCGTGACCGGTCGCGGTCGTGTACGAGAGCGCCTGGGCGGCCGCCGCGTCGGCGAGGACCGCCTCGATCGGCTGGCCCCTGAGGCGAGCGGCCACGGCTTCCGGCAGGTTCACGAACTCCACGACCCCGTCGGCCGTCGTGGAGACGACGATCACGGGGGCTTCCTCGACCAGCGAACGCCAGCGGGCGAGGCTGCGCCGCAGGTCGGCGGCGACGCCCCGGTAGCGCTCCTCGGAAGAGCGCAGGGCGGCCCCCTGCGTGCGCACGCGGTCGAGGTTGCGTCGCAGGCGTCCCGCCACGATGCCGACGCCGATGCCGGTCATCACCAGGATCAGCAGGGAGTCCAGGACGTCGCCGGGTGCGTCAACCCGCGTCCGCGGCCCGCCGAGCAGGCCCTGGGCCTCGGCGATCAGCATCCCGGCCGTGCCGGCCACCGCCAGGGTGGTAGTCGCCGTCAGGGTTCGCCGGTCGAGCAGGATGCCGCAGAGCACCAGCGACGCCGGCATCATCAACACGGCCGGATCGCGCACGCCGCGGCCCGTGGTGGCCATGAGGGCCACGGCCAGCACGGGCAGGGCCAGCGCGAGAAGCTGGGCGGCCCGGCGCGGGTGGCCCAGCCGGTTGAGCAGCAGGGCGCCGCCGGCCGCCAGCAGGCCCAGCAGCAGCACCGCCGACGAGCGGGCCTCGAGCGCGTGGCCGGTCAGCGGTCCGCTCGCGAGGCTCACCACGAGCGTGGCGATGAGACCCCGGCCGATCAGGGTCACGCTGCTGGCGATCCAGGCCAGGTCGGCGCCGGTGGAGTCCGGGCCCGGCCAGGTGTCGGCCAGCCGGGGCGCCTCCGGGGCCGCGGGCAGCGGTGTCCTCACGGCTGCGGCTCGATCGCCCACGGCGCACGACGCGCGCCGGCGAAGGCGCGCAGCGCCCCGGGGATGTCGTCCAGGCGCAGCGTCCGCCCGACGGCGCCGCGCCGAACGGCCCTTTGGGGCATCCCGTAGACCACGCAGCTCGTCTCGTCCTGCGCGATCGTTTCGGCACCGCGCTGGCGCATCGCCCACAGGCCCTCGGCGCCGTCGTCGCCCATGCCCGTCAGGATCGCCCCCAGGGCGAGCGGACCCGCGGCCGCCGCCACGGAGCGGAACAGCACGTCGACGCTCGGGCGATGCCGGGACACCAGGGGCCCTTCCGTCACGGCGACGTGATACCCGCGGGCATCGCGGCCCAGGCCGAGGTGACGGTTGCCGGGCGCCACGAGGGCGAGGCCCGGGTGGAGCCGGTCGGCGTCGCGGGCCTCGCGCACCTCGACCGCGCAGAGCTGATCGAGCCGCTCGGCGAAGGCGCGCGTGAAGCCCTCGGGCATGTGCTGCACGATCAGGATTCCCGGCATCTCGCGGGGCAGCCCGGCGAGGATCGCGCGCAGGGCCTCGGTGCCGCCGGTCGAGGCGCCGAGCGCGATCACCAGGTCGCCTCGCGCCGCGCGGGCGACGGGAGGCGGCGCGCTCGCCGCGGCCCGCGGCGCGGGGAGCGTGCACTCCCGCGACACGCGGGCCCGGGCAGCGCCTTCGAGCGCCTCGACGATCACGAGGGCCTGCTCGCGCAGGAAGCCCCCCACGCCGAGCGCCGGCTTCGTGATCACGTCGACCGCGCCGGCCTCGAGCGCGTCGAGGGCGGCCCGCCCCGTGCCGGGCGCGAAGGCCGAGCAGACGACGACGGGGATGGGGTCCTGCGCCATGAGCCCGCGCAGGAAGGTGAGGCCGTCCATGCGGGGCATCTCGAGGTCGAGCACGATCACGTCGGGCCGGCACTCGGCCATGCGCCGCGCTGCGATCAGCGGGTCCGCCGCCACCGCCACGTCGAAGCGGTCCAGGCCGGTCAGCAGCGCCAGCAGCGTCTGCCGGACGACGGCCGAGTCGTCCACCACGAGCACCTTCACGTGGCGCTCGCTCACGGCTGGCGCTCGTAGGTGAGGGGCCCAACGGCCCGCAGGCCGTGGCGGCCCGGGCCGAGCGTCTCGGCGTGCCCGAGCAGCAGCAGGCCGCGCGGCCCGAGGCACTGCGCGAGCCGGCCGATCACCCGGTCGCGCGTCGCGGGGTCGAAGTAGATGAGCACGTTGCGGCACAGCACCAGGTCGAAGGGGCCGACGGGGTAGGCGGCGCCCGCGCACAGGTTGTGGCGCTCGAAGCGCACCAGGCGGCGCACCTCCGGTCGGACGCAGATCCAGCCCTCGCGGCTCCTCACGCCCTTCAGCATGCCGCTCTTGAGGTAGGGGTCGGGGATCTGCGCGGTCTGCGCGGCCGGGTAGGTGGCCGCGCGCGCTCTCTCGAGGACGCGCGTCGAGAGGTCCGTGGCCAGCAGCTCGACGCACCAGCCCTCCGCCGCGCGCAGCTGCCCGGCGAGCACCATCGCGAACGTGTACGGCTCCTCGCCGGTCGCGCAGCCCGCGCTCCAGACCGCGAGCCGGCGCGGGCGCAGCCCGGCGCGGGCCTCGTCCTCCAGGCGCGGCAGGACCTGCCGGGCCACGAGCTCGATCTGCTCCGGCTCGCGGAAGAAGCGGGTCTCGTTCGTCGCGATGGAGTCGAACAGCCGGGTGCGCTCGGCGTCGTCGCCGCCGGCCAGGCGCGCGAAGTAGGCGCCGAAGGAGCGCAACTCCAGCTCGCGCACCCGCCGCCGCAGCCGGGCCACGAGCAGGTCCTTCTTGGCCGGCGAAAGCCAGATGCCGGCCTCCTCGTGGATCAGCTTCTGGAAGAGGGCGAACTCGCCGTCGCTCAGCGGCGCGACGGTGGTCACGCCCCGGCCGGCTCGCCCGTGGCGGCCCTCGCCTCGACGACCGCCAGCAGCTCGTCGGCCGAGAGCACGCGGGCCGTGTCGAGCAGCAGCGCGAAGCGGCCGCCCGAGGCGGCGGCCCCGAGCAGGTACTCCACCCGGATCTGGGTGCCGAACGAAGGCGGCGGCTCGATCGCGCCCGGCGCGATGTCGAGCACCTGGCTCACCTCGTCGACGAGCGCCCCGACCGCGGCCTGCTGGCCCTCGAGCGGCACCTCGAACACCACGACGCAGGATCGTCGCGTGGGCAGGGTCGGCGGCAGGCCGAACTTCACGGCCAGGTCGATCACGGGCAGGACCTGGCCGCGCAGGTTGACGATGCCGCGGATCCACGGCGGCGTCGCCGGCACCCGCGTGGCCGACTCGAACGCCACGATCTCGCGCACCGCGAGGATCGGCACCGCGTACTGGTCGCGCCCGACCTCGAAGCTGAGGTACTGAGTCGGTTCGTCCATCGCGCGCCGCCTAGAACGCGACGAAGTCGCCGTGCGCCGGATCGTGCGGCGCGGAAAGGCCCTCGCGCGCGGAGACGCTCCGCGCGGCGGGGGCCGGCGTGCCGCGCAGCGGGGCGCTCGGCGCAGCCTGCGCCGGCGCGTGATCGCCCGCGCCCTCGTCCAC
>JBGASI010000523.1:0-3498 GCA_044229815.1 Vicinamibacteria bacterium
GCGCTCGTCTGCGGCGTCGGCCTCGTCCTGCGGCCGGAGCAGCTGTCGTTCCTGTTCCCCGTGATCATCGTGCTGTCGCTGGCCTTCGGCGTGCTGCTGATCATCCCGATCGGCGGCGCGGACATGCCGACCGTGATCTCGCTGCTCAACTCGTACGCGGGCCTCTCGGCGGTGGCGATGGGCTTCGTGCTCGACAACAAGCTGCTGGTGATCGCGGGCGCGCTCGACGGCTCCTCGGGCCTGATCCTGTCGATCATCATGTGCCGGGCGATGAACCGCTCGTTCGCGAACGTGCTGTTCGGCGCCTTCGGCCAGGTGCAGGCGAAGGCCGCGGGCGGCGAGCAGAAGGCGGTCAAGCAGGAGACGGCCGAGGGCGCGGCGCAGGCGATGGAGCAGGCGCAGCTGGTGGTGATCGTGCCCGGCTACGGCCTGGCGGTGGCGCGCGCCCAGCAGCGGGTGCGCGAGCTGTACGACCAGCTCACGAAGCGCGGGGTCGACGTGCGCTTCGCCATCCACCCGGTGGCCGGGCGGATGCCGGGGCACATGAACGTGCTGCTGGCCGAGGCCGACATCCCCTACGACAAGCTGGTCGAGATGGACGACATCAACGCCGACATGCCGCAGTGCGACGTCTGCCTCGTGATCGGGGCCAACGACGTCGTCAACCCGGCGGCCCGCCACGACAAGTCGAGCCCGATCTTCGGCATGCCGATCATCGACGCCGACAAGGCGAAGCTGTGCCTGGCGATCAAGCGCACGATGAACCCCGGCTTCGCCGGGATCGAGAACGAGCTGTACTACGCGGAGCGGACCTACATGCTCTTCGGCGACGCCAAGGCGGTGGTCGGCGACCTGGTGAAGCAGCTCTCCGGCGGCTCCGGGATGCACTGAGGCCCGTGCGGGCCGCCCCGCCGGGTCAGCCGTCGAGGCGCAGGCCGCGGCGCAGCTTCTCGCGCTGCTGCGGCGTCAGCTCGAGCCGCTCGAGGGCCACGCGCAGCCCCTGGGCGTTCGGCGGCGAGGCGCGGTAGCCGCAGCCCGGCAGCAGCTCCGGGTTCGCCTGCCACAGCAGCGCGCGCGGGTAGTCGCGGCACATCAGCGGCCGCGAGAAGTAGCTGTCGCACGCGCGCGAGGCCGGATCGAAGTGCGTGCAGCGGAAGACGAACACCCGCGCCTCCGGGTCGACGTGCTCGAGCACGAAGCCGTTGACCGCCCGCTGCCACCACAGGAAGAGCCGGCGCGCGGGCCACAGCGACCACAGCAGCCGGCCGGCCGCGATGCCCGGCGCCTCGCAGCAGCGCGCGCAACGCCGGCACTCGCCGCCGAGCGACCAGGGGCGGTCGGCGCGCGCCCGGCGCAGCGCGCGGTGCAGTCGCAGGTTCGCGAGCCCGTGCCACAGGGCGACTCGCTTCACGGCCGCGCGCAGGGCGCCGTCCCTCACGCCGTCCAAGCTAGCACGGCTTCGTGATATAAAGCCGGGCCCCCAAGGCAGGCATGCGATCGACTCCAGCGGCCAGGAGCCGCGTCCCCGGCGACAGCCCTCTCCTCAGGAGCCTCAACCCCTCGCAGCTCGAGGCGGTCACCACCACCGAGGGGCCGCTGCTCGTGCTCGCGGGCGCCGGCACCGGCAAGACCCGCGTCATCACCACGCGGATCGCCTACCTGATCGCCCGCGGCCTCGACCCCGCGCAGGTGCTCGCCGTCACCTTCACGAACAAGGCGGCGGGCGAGATGAAGGAGCGCGTGGCGGCGCTGGTCGGCGCGGGCGCGAAGCAGGTGACGGTCGGCACCTTCCACGCCTTCTGCGTGCGGCTGATCCGCGAGCACGCGGCGCTGCTCGGCCTGGCGCCGCGCTTCACGATCTGCGACGCCTCCGACCAGCTGAGCGCGATCAAGGCGGCGATGCGCGAGCTGCGCGTGCACGAGACGACGATGCACCCGCAGGCGGTGCTGGCGCGCATCTCGCTGGCGAAGAACCGCATGGAGACGCCCGAGTCCTTCCTCGAGGGCGGCAGCGGCGGCCGCGACCAGCTGGTGGGCTCGGTCTGGCAGAGCTACCGCGAGCAGCTCCAGCGCCAGCGCACGCTCGACTTCGACGACCTGCTGCTCGAGGCGGTGCGGCTGCTGCGCGACCACGACAGCGTGCGCGACGCGCTGCGTCGCCGCTACCGCCACGTGCTGGTGGACGAGTACCAGGACACGAACCAGCCCCAGTACGAGGTGGTGCGGCTGATCGGCGAGGAGCACCGCAACGTCTGCGTCGTGGGCGACGACGACCAGTCGATCTACGGCTGGCGGGGCGCCGACATCCGCAAGATCCTCGGCTTCCACCACGACTTCCCGGGCGCGAAGATCGTCAGGCTGCAGACGAACTACCGCTCGACGCGGCCGATCCTGCAGGCCGCCAACGCGGTGATCCGCCACAACCCGGCCCGCCACGAGAAGGCGCTCGAGTCGGCGCGCGGGGCCGGCGACCCCGTGCGCCTGGCCCGCCTGAAGGACGAGACGAGCGAGGCTCAGTACGTGGTGGGCGAGATCCAGAAGAAGCTGCGCGGCGGCGAGGCGCGGCCCGAGGCCTTCGCGATCCTCTGCCGGACGCAGGTGCAGTTCCGGCCGCTGGAGGCCGAGCTGCGCGCCAACGGCGTGCCCTACGTGCTCGTGGGCGGCATGTCCTTCTTCGACCGCAAGGAGGTGCGCGACCTGGTCGCGTTCCTCAAGCTGGCGCTCAACCCGCACGACGAGACGGCGCTCGTGCGCGTGATCAACACGCCGCCGCGGGGTGTCGGCAAGTCGAGCCTCGACCGGGTGCTCGAGTTCGCGACGCGCCACGGCATCGCCGCCAGCGAGGCCTTCGAGCGCGCGGAGGAGATCGAGGGCCTCAACCCGCAGTCGCTCGAGGGCTACCGCTCGCTGCGCCGGGCGCTCGAGCGCTCGGGGATCGCGGAGGCCGGGGTGCAGCTGGTGTCCTGCCTCGAGCGCCTGCTCGACGCGGTCGACTACCGCGCCGAGGTGAACCGCAGCTACCCCGACCCGCTGGTGCGCGAGGCGCGCTGGGCGGGTGTCCTGGAGGTCCTCAACTTCGCCGAGAACCACGTGCGGCGCTCGGCGGAGCCCACGCTGCACGGCTTCCTGGAGGAGCTCGCGCTGTCGAGCGGCGACGAGCCGGGCGACAAGAAGCCCGAGCAGCGGGGCGACGCGGTGACGCTGATGACGCTGCACGCCGCCAAGGGCCTGGAGTTCCCGCACGTCTTCCTGGTCGGCATGGAGGAGGGCCTGCTGCCGCACGCCCGCTCGGCCGCCGAGGGCAGCGTCGAGGAGGAGCGGCGCATCGCCTACGTCGGGATCACGCGGGCGATGACCAGCCTGAGCCTGAGCTGGGCCTTCGAGCGGGCGAAGTTCGGCCACCGGGCGCGCTCGGTGCCCTCGCGCTTCCTGTTCGAGGCGCAGGAGGAGGAGCTGCCCGAGGGCTGGCGCGGCGTCGAGGCGATGGCGCCGCCGCCG
>JBGASI010000029.1:0-16800 GCA_044229815.1 Vicinamibacteria bacterium
CAGGCTGCCCGAGCCGGCGTGTCGTGAGGTGGTCAGGAGAAGGACGTGTGGTGGCGGCAGCGTCGGCGCCTGCAGCTTTACGACCGCGACGCCGGCCAGCCCGGCGAGCAGCAGGCCTCCCGCGGTCACGGGCAGCAGCCAGCGCGGGCGCCGCCGACGCACGGGCACCGACGGCCGCTGGGAGTCCGACTCCTCCTTGACCTCCTGCAGCTCGACCTTCACGTCGAGCATGCTCTGGAAGCGCCGCTCGGCTTCCTTGCGCAGGCAGCGCAGGATGATGCGCTCGAGTTCCTTGGGGATGTCGGCGGCCAGCTCGCTCGGCGGCTTCGGCGTGTCGCGCAGCACGGCCGCCAGCCTCTCGACGCCCGACGCGCCGCCGAAGGCGTGGCGTCCCGTCACCATCTCGTAGAGCAGGGTGCCGAAGCTGAAGATGTCGCTGCGGGCGTCCACGGTCCCGCCCGAGGCCTGCTCGGGCGCCATGTAGCCGAGCGTGCCCGCGACGGTGCCGGGCTGGGTGACGGCGCGCGCCTCGATCGTCGTGCCTTCGCCCGCGCCCGAGAACGGCAAGCCGGCCTGGGTCAGCTTGGCGAGGCCGAAGTCGAGCACCTTCACGAGGCCGTCGGGTGTGACCATCACGTTCGCCGGCTTGAGGTCGCGGTGCACGATGCCGGCCCCGTGCGCCGCCGACAGCGCATCCGCGAGCGGGATCGCGATCCGCAGCGCCTCGCCGACCCGCAGGCCCTGGCGAGGGATCAGGGCGTCGAGCGTGCGTCCCTGCACGTACTCCATCACGATGAAGTCGACCTCGTTCTCGCGGTCGATCTCGTGGATCGTGACGATGTTCGGGTGGTTGAGCGCGGAAGCGGCCCGTGCCTCCTTCACCAGGCGGGCGCGGCGCTCCTCGTCGCCTGCCTGGTCCGTGGGCAGCACCTTGAGCGCGACCTCGCGCCCGAGCCGCGTGTCGCGCGCCCGGTAGACCTCGCCCATCCCGCCGGCGCCGATCGCCGCCAGGATCTCGTAGGGGCCGAGCCGCGTCCCGTTGGCCTGAACCATCGCTGGAGGGCCGAAGTCTAGTGCCTCCCGCCCGGTCGCGCCACAACGAATCGCCGGCCCGGGAATCCCGGCCCGCCGCCGTGCGATGCTGCCTACGACGGGGTGCGTCCCCCTCCGGAAGAGCGAGGTGTCCCATGCGGTTTGCGGCCCAGGATCTGCGGTTGCCGTCCCCCGAGGAGGCCCTGCCGGGCCGAGCGGTGCGGCTGAAGGTGCCGAGCGCCCACTTCGTGAACGGCGCGCCGCTCGAGCCGCCCTTCCCGGCCGGCCTCGCCGAGGCGGTTCTCGGCATGGGCTGCTTCTGGGGTGCCGAGCGCAAGTTCTGGCGCCTGCCCGGCGTCTTCTCGACCTCGGTCGGCTACTCCGGCGGCCTCACCCCCAACCCCAGCTACGAGGAGGTCTGCTCGGGGCGCACCGGGCACGCCGAGGTCGTGCGCGTGGTCTTCGACCCGCTCAAACTGCCCTACCCGGACCTGCTGCGCGTCTTCTGGGAGGGCCACGACCCGACGCAGGGGATGCGGCAGGGCAACGACGTGGGCACCCAGTACCGCTCGGTGCTCTACACCTTCGGCCCCGAGCAGCGGCAGGCGGCCGAGGCCTCGCGCGCCGCGTACCAGGCGGCCCTGGCCGCGGCGGGCCGGGGAGCGATCACGACCGAGATCCGCGAGGCCCCCGAGTACTTCTTCGCCGAGGACTACCACCAGCAGTATCTCGGCAAGAACCCGGGTGGCTACTGCGGCCTCGGCGGCACGGGTGTGGCGTGCCCGGTCGGGGTCGTGAGCGCCGGCTGAGGTCGCGTCGCGCCGTTTTCCCTTGAACGCACCCATGGCGTCGGCTACTTTCTCCCCGCGTGCGTCGCGCGGGCGCTGCGAGAGGGGAGGCTGCCGGTGCGAGTCCTGGTCGTCGACGTGGGCGGGAACAACGTCAAGCTGCTCGCCACCGGGCAGAAGACGCCTCGCAAGACCCCGTCGGGCCCCACGTTGAGCGCCCGCGGCATGGTCGCCGCCGTGAAGCGCGCGACCGGCGACTGGCGCTACGACGCCGTCTCGATCGGCTACCCGGGTCCGGTGAAGAACGGCCGGCTCGCCGAGGAGCCGGTCAACCTCGGCCGCGGCTGGATGCGCTTCGACTACGCGAAGGCCTTCGGCAAGCCCGTGCACATCGTCAACGACGCCGTCATGCAGGCGCTCGGCAGCTACCGCGGGGGCCGCATGCTGTTCCTCGGCCTCGGCACCGGCCTCGGCGCGGCGCTCGTCGTCGAGGGACACGTGCAGCCGCTCGAGATCGCCCACCTGCCCTACCGCGCCGGCAAGACCTACGAGGAGTTCCTCGGCAAGCGCGGCCAGGACCGGATGGGCAAGAAGCGCTGGCGCCGCGTGGTGGCGGAGATCGTGCCGCGGCTCTTCGACGCGTTCCAGGTGGACGAGGTCGTGATCGGCGGTGGCAACGCGAAGCAGCTCAAGGACCTGCCGCGCGGCGCGCGCCTGGGCGACAACGCGAACGCCTTCGTGGGCGGCTTCCGCCTGTGGGAGAGGGCTGTCGTCCGCCGCCGCCGGGCGGCCCTGGTGGTGCCCGACCTGCGCGCGCGCCCGCAGCCGCGCCGCCGCGCGGCCTAGTCCGTCCGCGGCGCCCGCGAGGCGGGTGCGATCGGGTTCGCGGCCTCGGCCGGCTCGCCGCCGACCACCTCGTGGGCCGCCACCAGCGAGGCCGCCCCCGCGCGCAACAGGGGCAGCCGCCAGGCGAAGAAGGCGCCGCCGAGGATCGAGACGACGCCGCCGACCGCCACGGCCAGCGGCGCCCCCATCCGCTCGGCCGCCGCGCCGGCGCCGAGCGCACCGAACGGCGCCATGCCCATGAACATCATCGAGTAGAAGGCCATGATCCGCCCGCGCAGCGCGTCGGGCGTGAGCAGCTGGAGGAGCGTGTTCGACGCCGCCATCTGCATCATCATGAAGAAGCCGGTGAAGGCCAGCACCGCCGCCGAGAGGGGCAGCGAGCGGGAGGCCGAGAACGCCACGAGCGACAGGCCGAAGCCCGTCGCGGCCGCCCCCACCCAGCGCCCGAGGCCGCGCGCGCTCTCCCGCGTCGCGAGCAGCAGCGCCGCAGCGAGCGCCCCGACCCCGGACGCGCCGAGCAGCACCCCCATGGCGCCCGGGCCGCCGTGCAGGATGCGGTCGGCGAACACCGGCATCAGCACCGCGAACGGCATGCCGACGACGCTGACCAGCCCGAGCAGCAGCAGCAGGTCGCGCACCGGTGGGTGGCGGCGCACGAAGCCGAGCGCGCCGCGGATCGCCTCGAGCGCGGACTCGCCGCGCGGGCGGACCGGGGCCGCGAGCCGCATCGCCAGCAGCGCCCCGATCACCGCGGCGAAGCTCATGGCGTTGATCACGAAGCACCAGCCCTCGCCCACGGCCGACACCAGGACCGCGGCGATCGCGGGACCGACCACCCGCGCGGCGTTGACGGCCGAGGAGTTGAGCGCGATCGCGTTGGGCAGGTCCTCCCGCCCGACCATCTCCGCCACGAAGGACTGGCGGGTCGGGATGTCGATCGCGTTGACGAGCCCCAGCAGCGCCGCGATCGTGAAGACGTGGACGATGCGCACCTCGCCGGCGAGCGTCAGCGCGCCGAGCGCCGCCGCGAGGACGGCCGAGGCGCCCTGCGTCACGACCAGCACCCGGCGCCGGTCGACGCGATCCGCCAGCGCGCCGCCGAGCAGGGCGAAAAAGAAGACCGGCGCCTGGCCCACGAAGCCGGCGAGACCCAGCAGCAGCGGCGAGTCCGTCAGGCGGTAGACGAGCCAGGACTGCGCGACCGACTGCAGCCAGGTCCCGACCAGCGAGACGCCCTGCCCGCCGATGTAGAGGCGGAAGTTGCGGTGGCGCAGCGCGCGGAACAGGGCGGGCGCCGGCACGTCCCGACTCAGGCCGCCGCCCGCCCGCGTCCGTTGCCCCCGCGCCCCGGGACGAGCCGCCCCAGCCGCGCCCACAGCGGGCTCGTGGCCCAGTCGTCGAAGATGCTGTAGGTGACCGGCGTGCCGACGAGCGTCAGCAGCAGGGCGAGCGTCTGGCCGCCGATGATCACGCTGCCGATCGCGCGGTTGGTCCCGGCGCCGGTGCCGCTCGAGGCCACGAGCGGGATCATTCCGGCCACGAACGCCAGCGTCGTCATCAGGATCGGCCGCAGGCGGTCGCGGTTGGCGAGCCGGATCGCCTCGGCCCGCGGCATGCCCTTCGCGCGCAGGCCGTTCATGTGGTCGATCTGCAGGATCCCGTTCTTCTTGACGATCCCGAACAGCACCAGGATGCCGAGCGAGGAGTAGATGTTGATCGACTGGTTGAGCGCCACGATCGACAGCAGCGCGAACGGCACCGTCAGCGGCAGCGCGATCAGGATCGTCACCGGGTGGATCCAGCTCTCGAACTGCGCGGCCAGGATCAGGTACATGAAGATGAAGGACGCCAGGAACGCGATCAGGAAGTTCTTCGCGGCCTTGCCCTGCTCGCGCGAGCGGCCGGTGAAGCCGTAGCTGTACTGCGGCGGCATCTTGAGCTCCACCGCGGTGCGGCTCAGCTCGTCCATGATCGCCTGCGCCGACCAGCCGGGCAGCGTGTTGCCGAAGACGAGCACCTGGCGCTGGCGCGACAGGCGGTTGACCAGCGAGGGCCCCGTGCCCTGCTCGAAGCGCACGACGTCCGACAGGCGCACCGGCCCGCGCGGCGACGGCACCGTCGCCTGGGCGATGCCCTGCGGGTCCTTGCGGTAGTCGGCCTCGGAGCGCAGGTGCACCTCGTACTGCTCGCCTCCCTCGTAGTAGTCCGTCACCTTGAGCCCGCCCACGAGCACGTTGAGCGTCGCCGCCACGTCCTGGATCCGCACGCCGAGGTCGCCGGCCTTGGCGCGGTCGATGTGCACTCCCAGCTCGGGCTTGCCGACGATCAGGTTGGTATCCGCGTCGGCCGCGCCCGGCGTGGCCCGCAGCCGCTCCAGCAGGACCGCGGAGTACTTCGCGAGCTGGTCGAGGTCGGGTCCGCCGAGCCAGAACTGGATCTCGGAGTTGTTGCCGGCCGCGAAAGCAGCGACCATCTGCACCTGCGCGCGCAGGTTGAGCGCCTGGTACTGCGGCAGCACCTTGCCGCGCACCTCGGACATGATCGCGGCCTGGCTCAGCTTGCGCTCGCCGACCGGCGCCAGCTTCACGTAGATCGAGCCGAGGTTCAGCGTGTTCTGCGGGTCGGCGCCGATCGACACCAGGGTGTACTTGACGCCGGGCAGCTCGCGGACGCGCTTCGCCACCGACTCCATGATCGTGCTGGCGGACTCGAGGCTCGAGCCCTCCGGCGCGCGCACCAGCACCTCGAACTGCGACTCGTCGTCGATCGGCAGGAAGTTCTTGTTGGCCACCTTGCCCAGCGGCAGCGTCGACGCCATTGCCAGCACCATCACGACCACCACCAGCCAGCGGTGGCCCATGGCCCAATCGAGCAGGGCCAGGTAGCGGCTCTCGATCCAGGCGTAGGCCCCGTGCTCGCGCGAGGTCTTCTCGGTCTCGATCTCCTTCGGCCGCAGCCAGCGGGCGGAGAGCATCGGCGTCAGCGTGAAGGCGACCAGCAGCGAGACCCCGATCGCGAACGCCATCGTGACGCCGAACGAGTTCATGAAGCGGCCGACGATGCCGCCCATCATCGCGACGGGCAGGAAGACCGCGACCAGCGAGAGCGACGTCGCGAGCACCGCGAGCCCGATCTCGCGGGTGCCTTCGACCGCGGCCTGCAGCGGCGGCAGGTTCTTCTCCTCCATGAAGCGGAAGATGTTCTCGAGCACGATCACGGCGTCGTCGATCACGATGCCGACCACCAGCGTCAGCGCGAGCAGCGTGATCACGTTGAGCGTGAAGCCGGCCCACTGCATGGCGGCGAAGGTCGCGATCAGCGAGCTCGGGATCGCCAGCGCCGAGATCAGCGTCGGCCGGAAGCGGCGCAGGAAGAACCAGACCACCGCGGCGGCGAAGAGCGCGCCGAGGACCAGGTGCTCCTTCACCGCGTCGACCGCGGCGACCACGTACTCCGACTGGTCGCGCACCACGTCGATCCGGTAGCCCTTCGGGAACTGCGGCTTCAGGCGCTCCAGGCGCTCCTTCAGCCGCTCCACCACCTCGATGGTGTTGGTGCCGGACTGCTTGCGGATCTGCAACACGACGGCGGGCACGCCGTTGACGCTCGCCTGCGTGCGCGCCTCCTCGGTCGAGTCGTCGATCCGCCCGACGTCCGACACCCGCACCGGGACCCCGTTGCGGTTGGCGACCAGGATGTCGCCGAAGGCCGCCGGCTTCGTGACCCGCCCGTAGGTGCGCAGCGTCAGGTCGCGCAGGCCCTGCTCGACCCGGCCGCCGGGGAGCTGCACGTTCTGGCTGGCGAGCGCCTGCGACACCTCGGCCGCGGTGATCCCGAGCGCGGAGAGCCGGCCGGGATCGGCCACCACGTTGATCTGGCGCAGGCGGCCGCCGATCAGCTGGACCTGGCCGACGCCGAGCACCGACTCGAGCTGGCGCCGCAGCGCCTTGTCCGCGAACTCGGTGACGTCCCGGATCGGCGCCTCCGCCGAGACGGCGAGCGAGAGCACCGGCGCCGCGTCGGGGTCGATCTTCTCGATCACCGGCGGGTCGGCGTCGCGCGGCAGCTGGCGTAGCACGCTGTTGACGCGGTCGCGCACCTCCTGGGCGGCGACGTCGGCGTTCTTCTCGAGCTCGAAGGAGATCACGACCTGCGACACGCCCTCGGCGGAGATCGAGTTCAGCTGGTCGATGCCGCTGATGGTGTTGACCGCCTCCTCGATCTTGTCCGTGACCTCGGTCTCGATCTCCTCGGGCGCCGCCCCGACGAGCACCGTGCTGACGGTCACGAAGGGCAGGTCGATCTTCGGGAAGCGGTCGACGCCGAGGCGCCCGTAGGCGAACAGCCCGACGACGACCAGCGACAGGATCAGCACCCAGGTGAAGACCGGGCGGCGGACGCAGATCTCGGCGAGGCGCTGCACGTGCTATCTCCCCGCCAGGTCCAGCTCGACCCGGGCGAACTGGCCCGGCCGCAGCCGGCGGTCGCGGTTCGCGAACTCGGCCTCGACCAGGAACGTGCGCGTCTGCGGGTCGACCGAGCCGCCGACGACGCTGACCGTGCCGTCGAAGGCCCGGCCCGGGAAGGCGTCGACGGTGGCGTGCACGGCGAGGCCCTTGCGGGCGCCGTCGAGGTAGCGCTCCGGCACCCGGAAGCGCAGCTTCAGCGGGGCCGTCTGCTCGAGGACGAAGGCCGGCGTTCCCTCGCTGAGGCGCTCGCCCACGTCCGTCCGGCGCTGCGCGACGACGCCGTCGACGGGCGAGGTGAGCGTCGCGTCGGCGAGCCGCTGCCGGGCGAGCTCCAGCGCCACGCGCGCGGCCTGGCGCCCGGCGTCCGCCTGGTCGGCGCCCGACTGCGTGCGATCGAACGTCGCCTGCGAGACGGAGCCCTTCTGGGCGAGCCCCTTCTTGCGCTCGAGGTCGCGGCTGGCGTCCAGGGCGGCCGCCTCGGCCCGCCGCAGCTCGGCCTCGGCGCGCGCGACGTCGAGCTTCAGGTACTCGGTTTCGAGCTGCAGCAGGGGCTGGCCCTTGCGGACCGGCTGGCCCTCGTCGACGAATACCTGCCCGACGCGGCCGCCGGTGCGTGGCACGAGGTTCGAGCGCACGAGCGCCACGAACTCGCCGGTGAGCGCGAGCCGGCCGGCCTCGGGCGCCGGCTCCGCTGCCGCCGCCTGTTCGGCCGCGGCAGCCGGGCTGCCGGCGGCCGCAGAGGCGACCGCGGCCACCCCGCGCACGTCGGCCGGCAGCGGGGGCGGCGTGGCGCCGGTGGCCGCCGGGGTCTGCGCGGCTCGGGTGCAGGCGAGGAGCGAGGATGCGGCGAAGGCGGCGAGGGCGACGCGTGTCGCGTAGGACGTCACGGCTGGGCCTCCTTGAGGACGGCGGACTTGAGATCGCCCGACGCGAACTGCACGCCGAGCTCGGCGAGGAGCTTGCCGAGGCGGCTCACCACGACGGCGCGGCGCGCGTCGGCGAGGCTCGCCTCGGAGGACTGGATGTCGAGCGAGGTGGCTTCCTGGCCGCGGTAGAGGTCCGCGACCTGCGCGTACTCGGCCTCGACGGCCGCGAGCTGCTCGAGCGAGAGCGAGAGCGCCGTCTCGGCGGTGCCCAGGTCGAGCAGCGCCCGGCGCACGTCCTCCTCGGCGCCGCGCACGGCCTCCTGCAGCGCGAGGCGGGCCTGGCGCTCGCGCTCGGCGGCGACCTTCACGCGCGAGCCGATCTCGCCCGCCTGGAAGATCGGCACGTTGAAGCGCAGCGCAGCCCAGCCGTAACGGTCGGTCGGGAACGAGGTCTTCTGCCAGACGTAGCCGGCGTCGGCGGTGATCGTCGGCAGGTAGGCGCCCTTCTGCTTGGAAACCTCGAGCTCGGCGACGCGCAGCGCGCTGCGGGCCTGCGCCACGTCGCCGCGCGTGTCCTGCGCGCGCTGGAGCAGCACCGCCTCGTCCGCCCGCGTCAGCAGGCCGGCCGGCGGCTCCGCCACCTCGAAGTCGCCGTCGAGGTCCAGGTCGATGCGCAGCTGGCCGGCCGCCGCGTCGCGCTGACGCCGCGCGAGCACCGCCTGGCGCTCGGCGGCCTTCACGGCCGACTCCGCGCGCAGCACGTCGACGCGGGTCGACTCGCCCGCCTCGAAGAAGTCCTTCGCCTGCTTCAGCCGGTCGCGGGCGAGCGACAGCGTCTGCTGGGCGACCCCGAACAGGGCGTCGCCCTCGACGACCGCCAGGTAGTCGGCGGCGCTGCGCAGCAGCACCCGGTCCTCGGTGATGCGCACGCCCTGTTCGGCGGCGCGCACGCCCTCCTTCGCCTGGTCGTACTGGCGCTTCTCGCGCAGGCCGGCGAAGACCGGCTGGTTGAGCGTCAGCCGCAGGTTCCAGTCGTCGCGCGGCAGGATCACTCGCGAGAAGTCGGCGTTACCGAACGAGACCTCCTGGTCGTTGCGGACGAGGCCGCCGGTCGCGCCCAGGCGGGGCAGCACGAGCGACAGCGCGCCCCGCTTCTGCGCGGAGGCCACCGAGACCTCGGCGCGCGCCCGACCCAGGCCCAGGTTCGCCGCCAGCGCGCGGCGCAGGGCGTCCTCGAAGCGCAGCGGCACGCGGGCCGCGCCGCTACCCGAAGCGGGCGGGTTCGTGCCCGCCGGGCCGGGGCCCGAGGGCGTCTGCGCCGCCGCGGCGCCCGCCAGCAGCGCCAGCAGCGCTCCGGCCAGCGTCAGCCTCATCGCGTCCTCGCGCACAGGCCGTCCACGACCAGGTCCACGATCCACTCCGCGTCCTCCGCGGGCGCGATGCGCCCTCGCTCCTGGAGCCGCTGCAGCAGCACAGCGCTCATCCCCTCCGCCACGAAAGCCGCCGCGCGCGCCGGATCGACGGGCCGGGCCTCGCCGCGCCGCATCGCGCCGGCGATGTGGTCCGCCAGCAGCTCGACGTAGCGCACGTACTGCGGCCGCGCCCGGCGCCGGCAGGCGCCGCCCTCCGGCGTGCGCACCTCGACGTACACCCGCAGGAAGTCCTGCTGCGCGTCGAAGAACTCGAGGTTCGTGCGCACCAGGTCGCGCAGCCCGTCGCGCAGCGGGCGCTCGGGCCGCAGCACGCCCTTCACGCGCGCGAGCAGCTCGTCGAGCACGTGGCCCGCCGCCTGCTCGAGCAGCTCGTCGCGGTCCTTGAAGTAGAGATACAGCGTGCCCTTGGCGAGGCCGGCCTCGTCGGCGATCGCCTGCATCGACGCGCCGGCCAGGCCGCGGCGCGCCATCACGTGGCGGGCCGCCTTGAGGATCGTCTCGCGCCGGAACTCCTCCACCAGCGCTTCCTTGGTCTCCAGCACTCGCTCGCCCTCTCGAACCGACGGGTCAGCCAACTGACCGAACGGTCATTCTAGCGCGAGCCGCGGCCCGCGCGCCACCCCGAGCGCCGGTGCTACGCTTGGCCCGCGCCCGGCGCCTCCAGCCCATGTTCCTGCCGATCGGCGACGCACCCAACCCGCGCGGCACGCCGTACGTCACCTCCCTGCTGCTCGCCGCCAACGTGGCGGCCTTCCTGTTCCTGAACCTGCCGCTCGGCGCGCGGCCGGCCGATCCCGCCGACCCCGTCTACCGCGAGTACCTGGAGGTGGTGGCGCGCGAGCTCGGGGGCCGCGCCAGCCTGGAGCAGGTCGCCGCGCAGGCGAGCCAGTACGACCTCTACTCGTTCGCGCACGGCTTCCGGCCGGCGGCTCCGCGGCTGCAGGACCTGCTCACCTGCATGTTCCTGCACGGCGGCTTCCTGCACCTGTTCGGGAACATGCTCTTCCTGTGGATCTACGGCGACAACGTCGAGCGCCGGCTCGGCGCGTCCGTGTACCTCGCCGCCTACCTCGCGACCGGTGTCGCCGCCACCCTCGCCCACGCGCTCGTCTTTCCCGCCTCGGAGCTGCCGCTGGTCGGGGCCTCGGGGGCGATCTCGGGCGTGCTCGGCTTCTATTTCGTGTTCTTCCCGCGCAACACGGTGCGCGTGCTCGCGTTCCTGCCGCCGTTCCTGATGCACGTGTTCGTGATCCCCGCGCGGCTCGTGCTCGGCGCGTACCTGGTGCTCGACAACCTGCTGCCGCTCTTCTTCGCCGGGGACGGCGGCGTCGCCCACGGCGCGCACATCGGCGGCTTCGTCGCGGGGGCGGCCGCGGCCTGGCTGCTCGAGCGCCGGGCCGTCAGCGGGCGTCCCGCCGGCATCGAGCCCCAGGAGCCGGCGCTCGGGGCCGCCGCGGTGCGCGAGGCGCTCGTCGCGGGCCGCTACGAGGAGGCGACCCGGCGCTACTTCACGCTGCCGCCCGCGGAGTCGCGCGACGCGCTGACGCCGGACGAGGCCGTCGAGCTGGCGGCCTGGCTGCGAGACGGGGGACACGCCGACGCGGCGCTCGCCCTGCTGCGGCGCGTCGTGCGCGACGTGCCGCGCGGGCCGGGCCTGGCGGAGGCGCACGCGCTCGCCGGGACGATCCTGCTGCAGGAGCGGCGCGAGCCGACCGCGGCCTTCCAGTACCTGCTGAGCGCGCTGGAGCTCTCACCGCGGCCGGAGACGGCGGCCCGCGTGCGCCAGCAGCTCGCGGAGATCGACGCCCTGCAGAAGCGGCGCGTGGGGCGCCTGCACTCGCCGCCGGGCTGGTCGTAGGTGGACGACGCCTTGTACATGCGCCTGGCGCTCGCCCAGGCGGCCCTGGCTCGCGACGCCGGGGAGGTGCCGGTGGGCGCCGTGGTGGTGAGGGACGAGACGGTGCTCGGCGCCGGCTTCAACCAGCCGATCGGCAGCCTCGACCCGAGCGCGCACGCGGAGCTGCTGGCGCTGCGCGCCGCGGCGCGCAGCGCCGGGAACTACCGCCTGCCGGGGGCGGCGCTCTACGTGACGGTCGAGCCGTGCCTGATGTGCGTGGGCGCGATCGTCCACGCGCGGGTGGCGCGCGTCGTCTACGGCGTCCCCGATCCCAAGGGCGGTGCGGTGCGCTCCGTGCTCGACCCGGCCACGCTCCCGCTCAACCACCGCTTCGAGGCGAGCGAGGGCGTCCTGGCCGACGACTGCCGCCGCCTGCTGCAGGACTTCTTCCGCTCCCGCCGGGGCTGAGGCGCCGGCGCCCGGCCTGCGCTACAATCGGCAACTGTCTCAGCCACGCGAAGAGCACGGAGAGGTGCGAGAGTGGTTGAATCGGGCGGTCTCGAAAACCGTTGTACCCAAAAGGTACCGTGGGTTCGAATCCCACCCTCTCCGCCAGCCTCACGCCGCGCGCCGCGGCCAGAGGGACCCCGGGACGGCTACCTCGGCTTCGGGTAGCCCAGGCCGGCGCCGAAGGCGAACAGCGGGTCCTTCGAGTCGTGCGGCACGTCCTCCTGCTGCGCGCGGACGGCCTCCATCGACGACGGCAGCTCGAACGGCAGCCTGCCGGTTGGCGCCACCTGGCCGGTGAGCACGTCGAGGAGCGCCGCGTCGCTGGCGCCGAAGGTGGCGACGAGTGCGCCCGACTCGCGCGCGAGCTCGGGGATGACGTACGGGCGATCGAGGTGGATCGAGACGACCGTGGGCTTCGCGCGCATGAGGGCGCGGACGTGCTCGAGCTGCCCGGCGGGGAGCGTGAGGTCGATCGGCTGGCCCCCGGCGCTTCGCAGCAGGGCGCCGGCGCCGGCGCGCTGGAGCTCGGCGCCGAAGCCCGCGGGTAGCGGGCCGCCCGGGCCGCGCCGCGCAGCCGCGGGGCCCGCCTCGGCGCCGACCGTCAAGCGCACGATGCAGACGTCCGCCGTCTCCGGCCCGCGTGTCGACACGTAGCCATAACGCGCGGCGACCGCGGGGTCGAGGCCCTCGACGTAGAAGCGCGCGCCGGGCTTGAGCGGGAGCAGGGCCTTGTCGTTCTTCAGCAGCACGATCGAGCGCCGCTGGGCGAGGTCGGCCTTCGCCTGGCTCTCGGGCGAGCGGACCACGCGGGCGGCCTCGTCGGGGTTCGCGTAAGGGTTCTCGAAGATGCCGAGCGCGAAGCGCACGCGCAGGATGCGTCGCGCCGACTCCTCGAGGCGGGCCTCGGGCAGCGCCCCGCTCTTGACGAGCTCCACGAGGACCGCCGGGTCGCCGTCGCTGCCGATCAGGTCGGTGCCCGCGTCGAGCGCCTTCTTGTAGCGCTCCTTCACGCTCAGCGTCTCCACCCCCCACGCCATGGCCGTCATGATCCCCGAGTCGGAGTTGACGATCCCCGTGAAGCCGAGCCGGCCGCGCAGCAGGTCCGTGACGATCTCCCGGTTGAACGCCATGCCCACCGGCTCGCTCGTGCGCCCCTGCGGGATCGAGTAGTACGGCATCACGGCCGCGACGCCTACCTCGACGGCGGCGCGGAACGGCGCGACGTGGTCGTCGAACCGGCCGCCGGGGTAGACGGCGAAGCGTCCGCTCGCGAAGTGCGGGTCGAGGCCTTCACGCGCCGGGCCGCCGCCGGGGAAGTGCTTCACCGTCAGCGCCACGCTGTGCGGCCCAAGGGTCTTTCCCTGGAAGCCGCGCACGAGCGCGCGCGTGAGCTCGCTGGTCAGCTTCGCGTCCTCGCCGAGCGTGCCGTCGATGCGCGCCCAGCGCGGCTCGCTGGCGAGGTCCACCTGCGGGTGGTAGGCGCCCCGGATCCCGAGGGCCACGTACTCGCGCGCCGCGATCGCCGCGAACTCCTCGACCAGCGCCGGGTCGCGCGTGGCGGCGAGGCCGAGGCTGCCCGGCCACTGCGACAGCGTGCCGGCGCTCTCGTTCACGCCGAACTGCGCCAGCCCGGAGAGGTGGTGGCGCGGGTTCGTGACGAAGAAGGCCGGGACGCCGAGCCGCGAGCCCTCGGCGATCGCCTGCACGGCGTTCAACCAGGTGGCCATCGTGCGCGGGTCGGCGTTCGAGCGGTCGATGAACTGCCGCATGTGCTGGCGCAGGATGGCGTCCGAGGTGGCGGGCGAGTACAGCACCGGCGGCCCGCCGCTGAAGGGGTTCGAGCGGTAGATCGCCTGCTCGCTCGCGCTGCCGCCCGGGCCCATCTCCAGCGTCGGGCCCACCATCAGCCCCGCCTTCTCCTCGAGCGTCATCTGCGAGACGAGGTCGCTCACGCGCTCCTCGACCGGGCGGCGCCAGTCCTCGTAGGGGTCGAGGCGACCGTTCTTGTTCAGGTCCTTGAAGAGGAGGCCCTCGACCTGTAGCAGGCGCGCGACGCGCGTCCCGATCTCGGGCTGTGCGACGGCGGCCTCGCCGCGCGTGCCCCCGTCGAGGCCGATCCCGAGACCGAACGCCACACAGCAGGCGATCCACCTGGCTTTCATCCCTCGGCTCCTGTTCCGGCCGGCCGGCCGCGTCTCTACGGCTGCCGCACCAGCTGCCCGTCCTTCATCACGAAGCGCACGGCCGCGCTCGCCGCGACGTCGCGCGTCGGGTCGCCCGAGACGGCGACGAGGTCGGCGAGCAGCCCCGGCGCGATCCGGCCGACGCGATCGGCCATCCCGATCGCCTTCGCGTTGACCGACGTCGCCGCGAGCAGCGCCTGCGCCGGCGTCATCCCGGCCTTCACGAGCCAGGCGAGCTCGCGCCCGTTGTCGCCGTGCGGGAACACGCCGACGTCGCTGCCGCAGCCGACCACGACGCCGGCCGCGCGCGCCAGCCGCACCGCGCGCAGGACGTTCTGCATGTCGGCGGTCATCGGCTCGCTGCCGCGCCGGTACCCCTGGAAGTACTCCGAGTACGCCTCTTCCGCGGTCAGCGTCGGGAAGAAGGCGACGCCGCGCTCCGCCATCAGGCGGAAGACCTCCTCGGTGCCCTCGTAGCCGTGCTCGATCGTCTGCACGCCGGCGAGCGTCGCCCGGCGCATCCCCTCCGCCGTCGAGGCGTGCGCCGCCACCGGACGGCCCGCGCTGTGCGCCTCGTCGACGAGCGCCTTCAGCTCCTCGAGCGAGAAGGTCGGCGCGGCCGCTCCGCCCGGCCCGCGGCGGTAGTCGGCGTACACCTTCACCCAGTCGGCGCCGTGGCCCGCCTGCTCGCGCACCGCCCGCACGACCTCCGCGACCCCCGTCGCCTCCTGCGCGCCCTTGGGCGGCACGAACTCGGGCGCGAAGCCGAGCGGCCCCGGCCCGTAGCTCGCGGTCGCCACGATCGCGAGCGTCGCGACCAGCAGGCGCGGACCCGGGATCCGGCCCTCGTCGATCGCGCGCTTGAGCGACAGGTCGGCGTAGCCCGCGCCCTCCGTGCCGAGGTCGCGCAGCGTCGTGAAGCCCGCGCGCAGCGTACGCTCGGCGTGGATCGTGGCCGCGATCGTGCGGTAGGCGAGCGGCTCCTTCAGCACCTGGTCGTTCCACAGCGTCTCGTTATAAGGGTGCAGGAAGACGTGCGAGTGCGCGTCGATCAGCCCGGGCAGCAGCGTCATCCCCGCCAGCTCGATCGTGCGCGCGCCGGCCGGCGGCGCGAGCGATGCGGCGGGGCCGACGGCCGCGATCCGGTTGCCGGTCACGAGCACCGCCCAGCCCTCGTGCGCCTGCTCGCCCGTGCCGTCGAAGACCCGCTGCGGGCGCAGCAGCAGGCTCGTGTCCGCTGCCACCGAGCCGGCGTTCGCCGTTGCCGCCCCGAGCCCCAGCACGAGTCCCGCCGCGATCCGCAGCCGCATGCCGCCCTCCCGAACCCGGCGGAGTATGCGCCGCGGCCGCGGGCGACTCAATCCCGGGGGCGATGGAACGCCCGGCACCGCTCGGTGTATCCTGACACCCGCCCCAGCGGGCGCAGCCACCGCGGAGAGATGCGAGAGTGGTTGAATCGGCGTGACTGGAAATCACGTGTAGGGGTAACCCCTCTACCGAGGGTTCGAATCCCTCTCTCTCCGCCAGCTCAATCACTTGCGGGCCCTCGGCCCGCCCCGCCCGCGCGTCGGCTCGTCGAAGGCCAGCGCCAGGCGCTGCGCGGCTGCCGCTACTGCGGTGGCAGGATGCGGACCTCGCCGCTTTCGAAGGTCGTTCGCTCCGAGACGTTCATGTTGATCCCACTTCCATCCGCCGGGATGCCGCCCGTTGCCACCGTGCCGGCCGGCCCGCCGGCGTCCGATGCCTCGAGCACCGCCTTGGCGCGGTACGGGCCGCTGCCCGGCAGGGAGACGCGCAAGGGGATCTCGACGCTGCCGCCAGCGGGAATGGTCGTCGTCGGGTTCAAGCGCGTCACCTGCGGATAGCTGATCGCACCGGTCGCCTCGTCCGTCGTCGTCCGTCGTCTTGACGGAGAGCACGTAGATGTAGGCCGTCACTCCGGCCGACTCTCTGGCGACCAGCGGGATCGTGACCTCCATGGCGTACGGGGGATCGGCCGGTACGGCGACCACCTGCTGCGGGAGGCTGAGCGTGACGAGCGCCCGGACGATCTTCGGTTGCGTCGGGGACGAGTTGCCGCAACCGACCGCCTGAACGACGCACAGCGCCAGGGCTCCAAGTGTCCACAATCGGTTCATGGCTGTCCTCCGAAGGGGTCGTGTGGACCACCCTCCGCCGCACGGCCCGCCCAGCAGCAAGGTCCGTACCCCGCTCGCACGATATTGTCGGGCAAGTCCAGTGGCTGCACGCTCTTTGCATCGAGCCAGCATGAACCGGACTCGTCGTGCGCCGATTGGTGCCTTCGGTCGGCCTGGAAGTCCATGTGTCCGGCGGCCACACAGTGGTTTGGAGAAGCCGATCCCCGACGAGAGAATCCACGTGCCGTGGCTGAGACGGGAGGCGCGCGTGCGAGGTGAGACGGTCCGGCTCACGGTTGTCACGATGCTGCTCGCTGCGCTGCCGGTCCGCGTCGGCGTGGCACAGCCCGAGGCTCCGCCCAGCTTCGGCGCCGGCACGCAGGTCGTGCTGCTGGACCTGGTGGCGAAGGACGGCAAGGGCCGGCCGGTCGCCGACCTCGGGATCCAGGAGCTGCAGGTGTTCGAGAACGGCCAGCGCTGCGTGGTCGAGTCGTTCCGCCTGGTGCGCGCGGCCGGCCGACCCGCCGCGGCCGCGGCCACGCCGTCGGCCGCCGGTGCCGTGCGCGCGGTGGACCAGGAGCCTGCGACGCCGAGCCAGGCGAACCTCGTGGTGCTCCTCTTCGACCACCTGCCGATCGCCATGGCGCCGTTTGCGCGCCAGGGCGCTCTCGACCTGCTGAAGCAGCGCTTCCCACCGA
>JBGASI010000524.1:0-3485 GCA_044229815.1 Vicinamibacteria bacterium
GTGTAGTCGCCCCCGCCGGGAAACGGCCGGGCTTTCCAGCCGACGACGCGCGTGTAGAAGGCCTCGGCGGCCTTCGTGTCGTCGACCATCAGCTCGTACCAGACGAAACGCCCGTGCAGCAGATCGGCCATGGCTTCCTCCTTGCCCTACAGCTTCGGCAGGGCCGAGACGGCCCGGTCGATCTCGGCCTGCGGCAGCTCGTAGTCCACGAGCTTCCCGGCGAAGTACTTCTCGTACGAGGCCATGTCGAAGTGCCCGTGGCCGCAGAGGTTGAACGCGATCGTCTCGGCCTTGCCCTGCTCGCGGCAGCGGATCGCCTCGTCGATCGCGCCGCGCACGGCGTGCGCGGCCTCGGGCGCCGGCACGATGCCCTCGGCGCGCGCGAAGAGGACGCCGGCCTCGAAGGTGGCGAGCTGCTGCACGGCCCGCGCCTCGATCAGCTCGTGGCGGTACAGCTCGCAGATGCTGCTGGCCATGCCGTGGTAGCGCAGGCCGCCGGCGTGGATCGGCGCCGGCATGAAGCCGTGGCCGAGCGTGTACATCTGCACGAGCGGCGTCATCTGGCTGGTGTCGCCGAAGTCGTAGGCGTAGACGCCGCGGGTGAGGCTCGGCGCGGCGGCCGGCTCGATCGCGACCACCCGCAGGCGGGCCGCCTTGCCGGTGACCTTGTCCGCGACGAACGGGTAGGCGAAGCCGGCGAAGTTGCTGCCGCCGCCGATGCAGCCGACGACCACGTCGGGGTAGACGCCGGCCATGTCGAGCTGGCGCTTCGTCTCGAGGCCGATCACGGTCTGGTGCAGCAGCACGTGGTTGAGCACCGAGCCGAGCGCGTACTTCGTCGGGATCGGGTTCGTCACCGCGTCCTCGACTGCCTCGCTGATCGCGAGGCCGAGCGAGCCGCCGCACTCCGGGTCCTCGGCCAGCATGCGGCGGCCGGCGTTCGTGTCCGGGCTCGGCGACGCGACCACCTTCGCGCCCCAGGTCTCCATCATGTTGCGGCGGTAGGGCTTCTGGTCGTAGCTCACCCGCACCATGTAGACCTTGACGTCGATGCCGAAGAGCTGGCCGGCGAAGGCGAGCGAGCTGCCCCACTGGCCGGCGCCCGTCTCGGTCGCGATGCGCTTGACGCCGGCTTCCTTGTTGTAGAAGGCCTGCGCCACCGCGGTGTTCGGCTTGTGGCTGCCGGCCGGGCTCGTGCCCTCGTACTTGTAGTAGATGCGCGCCGGCGTCTGCAGGGCCTTCTCGAGCCGGTGGGCGCGGTAGAGCGGGGTCGGTCGCCACAGCTTGTAGACCTCGCGCACGGGCTCGGGGATCTCCACCCAGCGCTCGCGCGTCACCTCCTGCTGGATGAGGGCCATGGGGAACAGCGGCGCGAGGTCGTCGGGTCCCACCGGCTGCTTCGTCCCGGGGTGCAGCACCGGCGGCAGCTCGAACGGAAGGTCCGCCAGCAGGTTGTACCAGGCCTTCGGGATCTCCGACTCCGGCAGGACGAACTTCGTCTGATCGCTCACGCCGACCTCCGCTGAATGAAGCGCCGATTCTACGCGAGGTCTAGGCCGCCGGGGCCGGGCCCAGCGTCACCGTCCGGCCGCTGCGTGCCGACTCGCGGGCGGCCTCGAGGATCTCCATAGCGACGAGGTTCGTGGCGAGGCCCGAGGGCGCGTCGCCGCGGGCCTCGATCTCGCGCCGCACGACCGCCGCGAGGTAGGCGAACGGCTCGTCGTACGGGGCCGGGGGCGGGGCCGCCTCCTGGACGGACTCGGCCGAGTCGCCGAGGCGGGTCTGCAGCCGACGCCCGTCGAGCGCCAGCGCGTAGCCGCGCTCGCCGTAGACGTGGGTGTCCTTCCGGCCGAACGGCCAGTTCCAGGAGGCCTGGATGATCCCCTGTGCGTCCTTGTAGGCGACCACGATCGTCGCCTCGTCGTCGACGCGCGGGTAGAGCTTCGGCTGGAGCTGCTGCGTGACGGCCGTTACGCTCAGCGGCCGCTGCCCTTCCATCAGCCACGTCATCAGGTCGGCCCCGTAGCAGCCGAAGTCCATGAGGGCGCCGGCCCCGTTGCGCTCGGGGTCCGTCAGCCAGTCGAGGAACTCCGGCTCGACGCCGATCGCCACCGGGCCCGCGTGCCCGTCGTGCACGACCAGCTTGCGGATCGCCCCGAGCGTGCCGGCCTGCACGAGCTCGCGCAGCCTGCGGTTGCTGCCGTACCAGGTGGTCTCGTAGTTGGTGAGCAGCAGCACGTGGTGCGTCTGCGCGAGTCGGGCCATGCGCCGGGCGGCGTCGAGCGAGATCGCCAGCGGCTTCTCGACCATCACGTGGATGCCGCGCGGCGCGCACGCCTCGACCACCGCGAGGTGGTCGAGGATCGAACCGAAAGCGCAGACGACCTCCGGCCGTGCCCGATCGAGCATCGCCTCGAGCGAGCCCGAGACCAGGTCGAGCGCGAAGCCGTAGCGTTTCGAGTAGCGCTCGGCGAGCGCCCGGTTGGCCTCCGCGATGCCGGCGACCTGCACGTCGCCGCGGTCCGCGCGGCCGAGCAGGCCGTGCACGTGGGAGTGGCTCAGCCCGGCCACGCCGACGCGCACAGGGGGCGTCGCGGCCGCGGCACGGCGCGCGCCGGCGAGGAGGCCCGTCGCGGCGAGGCCGAGGCCCGCGCAGAAGTCACGGCGATTCGCTTGGATCATGGCGGCGATTCTAACCGCCCCCGGGATGCGCTCGTCGCCGTGTTGGCACGCGCCCTGCTCGTTACGGACAATGGAGGCGCATTGGGGGACCTGGGACGGTTGTTTCGTCTGGAAGTCGGTCATCCGCGCTCGTCGCCTGACCTGCGGGCGGACAGCCCCGGCGGGAGCCTGTTCCTCGCCCTGCTGACGCTCTACAGCATCGCCTTCGTCGCCTGGGAACTGCAGGCCCGCGCCAGCAGCGGGCTGGGCAACATCCTCGGCAACGCCGGCGGGCTCGTGCCCGGGGCGGGGGCCGTCTGGCTGTGCTGGCGGACCTCGCGCAGCGAGAGGCTGAGCCCCCGTGGCCGGCGCAGCTGGGCCTGGCTCACCGCCTCGCTGCTGCTGTTCTGGCTTGGGGACGTGGTCTTCCTGCTCTTCAAGATCGCCCACTGGGGCGCGAGCGTCGACGCCTCGGTCGCCGACCTGCTCTACCTGGCCAGCTACCCGCTGGCCCTCGTCGCCCTCCTGCGCCTGCGCACCGGCGCTCCGGGCTCCGACGAGCGAACGGCCTTCTGGCTCGACGCCGCGATGGTCGCCCTCGGCGGCGGGATGCTCGCCTGGCACGCCTTCATCCAGCCCACGCTGTCGGGCCCGGCCTGGAGCGGCGAGAGCCTGACCGCCCTCGCCTACGTGGTGGGCGACCTCGTCCTGCTGGCGGCCTTCGGCATCACGCGCATCGGCGCCTCCGCGCCGATCGGCTGGCCCTTCGTGCTGCTCGGCCTCGGGCTGACGGTGCGCTTCGCGGCGAACGGGCTCTACTGGTA
>JBGASI010000525.1:0-3484 GCA_044229815.1 Vicinamibacteria bacterium
GCCTCGGCGGCCGCCGTCGCCGGCGCGCGCCGCCTGGTGCGCGAGGGTGTCATCGGCAAGGGTCAGTCGGTCGTGGCGATCCTGACCGGGCACGTGCTGAAGGACCCCGGCGTGGTGATGGAGTTCCACGCGCGGCCCGGGGCCGGGCGCAACCCTCCGTTGACGATCGAGCCACGGCTGCAGGCCGTCGAGCGGCTGCTGCGGCGGCGGTCCTGAGCCTTCAGGACCCGGCGCCGGGCGCGGTCGCCGCGTCGCTGCTCGCCGGCGCCCGGGTCGCGGCGCGGGCGTCGACCGGCAGGGCCATGCCGAACGTGCTGCCGCGGCCCACTTCGGACTCGACCCAGATCTGGCCTCCGTGGCCCTCGACGATCAGGCGGCAGATGTAGAGGCCGAGGCCCGTGCCCGAGACCTTCATGTGGTCCTCGGTGCGGATCCTCGCGAACTTCTGGAACAGGCGCACGACCTGCTCCTGCGGGATGCCCAGCCCGTGGTCGATCACCTCGATCACGATATGCTGAGCGCCGCGCTCGCGTACGCGCACGATGATCGAGCCGCCGGCAGGGGAGTACTTGACCGCGTTCGTGACGAGGTTGGTCAGCACCTGGCGCAGGCGGTCTGGGTCGGCCCAGATCTTCGGGAAGGCGGCCGGCACGTCGAGCAGGACCGAGTGGTCGGAGAGGCCGAGCGGCACGGCGTCGAGCAGGAACGGGCCGAGGTCGACCTCCTGGAAGTTGAAGCTCATCTGCCCGGTCTCGATCTGCGTGATCAGCAGGGTGTCGTTGGCGAGCAGCGCGAGGTGCTCCGTCTCGCTGATGACCGTGCGCATGAACTCCTGGCGCGTCTCGATGCCGAGGTCGGTCTCCTCCAGCACGAGCTCCGCGAAGCCCCGGATCGCCATCAGCGGCTTGCGGAAGTCGTGCGCCACGATGCCGACGAACTCGCTCTTCAGCCGGTCGTACTCCTGCAGCAGCGTGTTGGCGCGCTTGATCTCCTCGTGCAGCCGCAGGTTCTCGACCGCGATCGTGGCCTGGCCGGCGAGGGCCAGCAGCAGGTTCAGGTCCTCGTCTGTGAAGGGCGCGCGGCCGATGCGGTCGGCCACGGCGAGCAGCCCGAGGATCTGTGGCCCGCGCGTGATCGGCGCGACCACCAGGGACTGCAGCTTGAGCTCGCTGGCGAGACCGGGCAACAGCCGGCTGTCGGCCTGCGCCTTGTTCGACAACAGCGGGCCGTTGCGGCGGAAGTTCCAGCGCGAGTCGGCCTCGCCGTCGACGTTGTAGCGGACCCTCAGCACCTCCTCGGCGCTGAGGCCGAAGCCGGGGCCCTTGCCGACGAGCTGTCGGCGCTCGGCGTCGTAGAGCAGCACGAGGCCCCGTTCCGCCTTCAGCATCTCGGCGCTGTGGCGAGCCAGGTGCGCGAACAGCGCGTCCGAGCCGCCGGCCAGCGAGAAGGCCCAGGACATCTTGTACAGGCCGAGCAGCTCGCTCGTCTTCTTCTGCAGAACGCGCCGCTCCGCGAGGTCGCGCAGCAGTCGCGAGACGCGGATCAGCAGTTCCGTGGGCTGCAGCGGCTCGGCGCGCTGGACGTCGTCGGCCTCGGCCGGCGCGCCCTGCGGGTCGAAGCCGTAAAGGACGACGATCCGGATCTCGACGCCGAGGGCCTGGCGGACCGCGCGCACCACGCTCGCCATGGACGGGTCGCCGAGCGAGTGCGAAGCGAGCAGCAGGTCGGGGGCGCAATCGACCACCTGCTGCACGACGCGGCGCCCCGGCACCAAGACGCTGACGCGGTGGCCCACGACCCGCAGGAGCCGGGCGATCTCCTCGGCGCGGTCCGAGTCCTCGTGGACGACCGCGACGTGCCCGAGCGGCCCGGCGGCTGCCGGAGCGATCATCTCGCCCTAGATTCCGGACTCGGGCCGGCCCGTGCGCTCGATCGAGGTGAACAGGTTCACGATCGAGCGCAGGGCCGCGCGCGCGATCGGCTTGACGAGGTACGAGTCGCCGCCGGCCTCGCGCCCGGCCGTGTAGTCCTTGAGGTCGCCCTTCGCGGTGACGAACACGATCGGGACCCGCTTGTCGACGTGCCGCAGCGCCCGACACACCGAGTAGCCGTCCATGTCGGGGAGGTTGACGTCGAGGAGGACCAGGTCGAACGGGCCCTGCTTGTCGGCGGCCTTGAGGCACTCGGTGCCCGTGCCGGCCTCGACGACGTCGAACTGCTCGGTCTTCTCGGCTTCCAGGATCGTGCGGATGAGCGCACGAGTCGGCACGTGGTCGTCGACGACGAGCACTCGCTTGGCCATTGTTGTCTTCCTCGGGGCCGTGGTCCCAGCCGACGTATTGTAGTCGAGGCGGAAGGGGTGGCAACGGGCTTTCGGACCCGCGCAGGTCGGATTGCAGCTTCCGCTAACAGATATTATATACGCTTTCTCACGAAATGCCGCAGCCGCGCCCGTCTCCTGCGCTATAGTCCGGCCCCGCGAGGGCACGAATGACCCAACCCACGACGCCCGCCATCGAGGCACTGGAGTCGGCGCTCGGCCGCGTCATCCTCGGCAAGCCCGAGCCGATCCGCCAGATGCTGATCGCGCTGCTGGCCGGCCAGCACCTGCTGCTCGAGGACGTGCCCGGCGTCGGCAAGACGACGCTGGCCAAGGCGCTGGCCCGTAGCTTCTCGGGCGACTTCCGCCGCGTCCAGTTCACACCGGACCTGCTGCCAGCGGACATCCTCGGCTCCTCGGTGCTGAGCCCCCGCGAGGGCAGCTTCTCCTTCAAGCCGGGTCCTGTGTTCACGAACGTGCTGCTGGCGGACGAGATCAACCGCGCCTCGCCGCGCACTCAGTCCGCGCTCCTCGAGGCGATGAGCGAAGGCCAGGTGTCCTGCGACGGTGAGACGCGGCGGCTTCCGGCGCCCTTCCTGGTGCTCGCCACGCAGAACCCGGTCGAGTTCCACGGAACCTATCCGCTGCCGGAGGCACAGCTCGACCGCTTCGGCCTGCGCATCGGCCTCGGCTATCCCGAGGCCCGACACGAGGTGGACGTGCTGTTCGCGCAGGCCCTGGCGCTCGCCGCGCGGGAGCCTGGCGCTGTTCCGGGCCACCCAGGCAAGGGCGCTCGTCGAGGGGCGCGCCTTCGCGGTGCCCGAGGACGTCAAGGCGGAGGCCGTCCCCGTGCTGGCTCACCGCCTGGGCCTGGAGACGAAGGCCCGCTACTCGGGGATCTCGAAGGACGACGTCGTCCGTGAGGTCCTCGACGCGACGCCCGTGCCGGCCTGAGGACGACGATCGAGCCGCCCGCCATGCTGAGGAAGCTCCTCCGCCACGTGCTCGAGGGCGGCTACCTCTTCCGGGCCGTGCGCGGGTTCTACGGCCGCCGCCTGACGCAGCGCGGTCGTTTCCTGCTCTGGGCGACCGTGGCGGTGGCCTTCCTCGGGGTGGACACGCGCAGGGCGATCATCTTCATCCCCTTCGCCCTGGCGGCTCCCC
>JBGASI010000526.1:0-3482 GCA_044229815.1 Vicinamibacteria bacterium
GTGAGCTGCCCGTGGCCGCCGCCCACGTCGAGCACGCTCGCGCCGGCGAACGGGCGCAGCAGTTCGAGCGTGGCGCGGGCCTGCACCTCCAGGAAGAAGCGGCCGACCTCGCCGGCGAAGCGCCGCGCGTACAGGTCGGAGGAGCTGACGACGTCGGCGTCCTCGCGGGCGGGAGCGCTCGTCAGGCGGCGCCTTCCTCGCCCGAGCTCAGCACGTCCACGAGCGCCCGGAGCAGGTCGTTGTCGGTGAGGATGCCGATCGTGTGCCCGCCGCCGACGACCGGCAGCGCGCCGTACTTGGTGTTGAACAGCACCCGGGCGGCCTCGAGCAGCGGCGTGTCGGCCGTCGTGGTGACCGGGTTCTGGATCATGATCCGCGAGACGGGCGTCTCCTCCATCACCTGGTTGAAGTGCTCCTGGTTGTCGGTCAGGGTCGAGGGCTCCGCGCGCTTGATGTCGCCTTCCGTGATCAGGCCCAGGAGCACGTCCCCGACCACGACCGGCAGCCGCCGGACGCCGCGCAGGCGCATCAGCTCGACGGCCCGCATCAGGGCGTCCTCGGGCGCCACCGTCTGCGGGTTGGGCGTCATGTAGTCCGCCACCGTCAGGGCGCTGGGCTTCATCGGTCGATTCTAGGGGAACACGAGCCCGGACCGCGAGGGGTCAGTCCCGGGGGGCCTCGGGCTCGGCCGGCGGCTCCTCGTCCTCGGCGACCGTCTCCGCCGGCGGCTCGGCGCCGAGAGAGGCGGCGTCGCGGCCGATGTAGCCCGCCTGGGCCATCAGCCACAGCACGCGGCGGGTCGCCCGGGCGTGGCGCGCGGCGCTCACCTGCGGGTTGAGCCGCCGCGGGTTCGGGATCATCGCCGCGAGCCCGGCGGCCTCGGCCTCGCCGAGCGCCGCCGCGGGCTTGCCGTACCAGCGCCGCGCGGCCGCCTCGACCCCGTACACCCCGTCGCCCCACTCGATCACGTGGAGGTAGAGGGCCAGGATCCGAGCCTTGCTCAGGTCCTGCTCGAGCCAGCGCGTGACCACCATCTCGCGTAGCTTGCGCAGCGGCGTCTTGGAGGTGCCGAAGTAGAGGTTCTTGGCGAGTTGCTGGGTGATGGTGCTGCCCCCGCGCGCGAAGCGGCGCTTCTCGAGGTCCCGCTCGAGCGACTTCTGGATCGCCTCCCAGTCGACGCCCTCGTGGCCGAAGAACTTCTGGTCCTCCGCCGAGAGCACGGCGTGGATCAGGTGGCGGGAGACGGACGAGAGCGCGACCCACGACTGGCTGCTGCGCGGCTTGCGCCCTTTCGCCGTGGCCTCCTCCTCGCGCTGGAGCATCAGGCGGGTCTTGCCGGGGTTCTTCTTCGCGAGCTCGCGCACGGCCTGGCGCGAGGGCAGCCCGAGACAGACCCAGCCGGCGAGGAGGACCGCGCCCGCCATGGCAGCCAGCAGCGCGCGCTTGAGCAGTCGGCCCATCGGAGCGCTGCGGGTATACCATGTTTCCGATGGATTTCGAGCTGAGCGAAGAGCAGTTGCTGCTGCGCAAGACGGTGCGGGACTTCGCCGAGGCCGAGTTGCGCCCTCACTCGCGCGAGTGGGACGAGCAGCAGGGGTTCCCGCGCGCGGTCTTCGGCCGGCTCGGCGCGCTGGGCCTGACCGGGGTCTGCCAGCCCGCGGAGTACGGCGGCTCGGCGCTCTCGCTGCTCGACTGGTCGATCGTGATGGAGGAGCTCGCCCGCGTCGACGCGGGCGTCGCGCTGTCGCTCGCCGCGCACCACAGCCTGGCCTCGGCCCACATCAACCAGGCCGGCAGCGACGAGCAGAAGCGCCGCTTCCTGACGCCACTGGCGACGGGCGAGAAGCTGGGCTGCTGGGGCCTGACCGAGCCCGGCTCCGGCTCGGACGCCGGCGGGATGCGCACGGTCGCCGTGCGCGACGGCTCGCACTGGCTGCTGAACGGCTCGAAGAACTTCATCACCAACGGCGGCACCGCCGACACGGCCGTGGTGATGGCGGTGACCGACCGCGTCCAGGGCAAGAAGGGGATCTCGGCCTTCGTGGTCGAGCGGGGCACGCCCGGCTTCCGCTCCGGGCGCAAGGAGGACAAGCTCGGCGTGCGCTCGTCCGACACCTCCGAGCTGGTGTTCGAGGACTGCCGGGTGCCCGAGGGCAACCTGATCGGCCGCGAGGGCATGGGCTTCGTCGACACCCTCAGGATCCTCGACCGGGGCCGCGTCGGGATCGCCGCCTTCTCGCTCGGAATCGCGCAGGGCGCGCTCGAGGCCTCGCTGCGCTACGCGCGCGAGCGCCGCCAGTTCGGCCACCCGCTGGCCGACTTCCAGGCCATCCAGTTCAAGATCGCCGAGATGGCGACGAAGGTGGAGGCCTCGCGGCTGCTGACCCGGCGCGCGGCCTGCCTCGCCGACGCCGGCCGCGCTCACACGGCCGAGTCGTCGATGGCCAAGCTGTTCGCCGGCGAGGCGGCGGTCGAGGTCGCGCTCGAGGCGGTCCAGATCCACGGCGGCTACGGGTACACCAAGGAGTACCCGGTGGAACGCCAGCTGCGCGACGCCAAGCTCGGCACGATCGGCGAGGGCACGAGCGAGGTGCAGCGCCTGGTGATCGCGCGCCAGCTCCTGCAGCTGCGCCCGGTGGTGCGGTAGCGGGTGGCTTCCGCCGCGGCCACGGACCCGCTCGCCGCGGGCGTCCTCGCCGGCGACGTGCGCGCGGTGGCGCGCGCGATCACGCTGGTCGAGAACGCCCGGCCCGAGGCGCTGCCGCTGCTCGCCCGGCTCTTCCCGCACGCGGGCGAGGCGCTCGTCATCGGCGTGACGGGGCCGCCCGGCGCCGGCAAGTCCTCGCTGGTCGACCGCATGACCGTGCAGCTGCGCCGCCAGGGCCGCAGCGTCGGGATCGTCGCGGTCGACCCGAGCTCGCCCTTCAGCGGCGGCGCGATCCTGGGCGACCGGATCCGGATGCAGGCCCACGCCACCGACCCCGGCGTCTTCATCCGCTCGATGGCCACGCGCGGCCACCTCGGCGGCCTCGCGGCGGCGACGGACCAGGTGGTCACCGTGCTGGCCGCGGCCCGCAAGGACGTGGTGCTCGTGGAGACGGTCGGCGTCGGGCAGGACGAGGTCGAGATCGTCGGCACCGCCGACGTCAGCCTGGTGGTGCTGGTGCCGGGGCTCGGTGACGAGGTGCAGGCGCTCAAGGCGGGGATCATGGAGATCGCCGACGTGTTCGTGGTGAACAAGGCCGACCGCGACGGGGTCGAGCGCGTGGTGGCCGAGATCGAGACCATGCTCGGCCTCGTCTCCGACCACGGCCGCCTGCCCGAGATCGTGAAGACCGCCGCGCTGCGCGACGAGGGCATCGACAGCCTGCTCGCGGCGGTGGAGGCCTTCCGGCGCGAGGCGGGCGCGAGCGGCCTGCTCGAGCGCAAGCGGCGCGACCACCTGGCGCGCCAGCTCGACGACGCCCTGCGCCAGCGCCTCG
>JBGASI010000030.1:0-15811 GCA_044229815.1 Vicinamibacteria bacterium
GACTACGCGGCCCGCCTGGCGGCGCTCGAGGCGCGGCTCGCCGCGCTCGAAGGCGGTGGCGGCGCGGCGCCGGCCCCGGAGGCTGCCCCGGTCGCCGCGCCCGTCGCCGCCGCAAGCGAGCCCCTGGCGGCTGTCCCGGCAGGCGCCTCGAAGGTCTTCAACCCGGACATCGCCGCGATCGGCAACTTCGTCGGAGCCGCCGGCAAGTCGCCGGGCGGCGGCGAGCCCTCGCTCAACATGCAGGAGTCGGAGCTGTCGTTCCAGGCCGTCGTGGACCCGTACGCGCGGGCCGACTTCTTCGTCACGGTCGGGCCGGACGAGGTCGCGCTCGAGGAAGGCTACCTGACCTTCCCGACGCTGCCCGGCGGCTTCCTGCTGAAGGTCGGCAAGCTGCGCGACGCGTTCGGCAAGGTGAACGGCCAGCACGCGCACGTGCTGCCGTTCGTGGACCGGCCGCTCGTCGCGAAGAACCTGCTCGGCGGCGAGGACGGCCTCGCCGACTCGGGGATCTCGCTGGCCCGCCTGATCCCGAACCCCTGGCTCTTCCTCGAGGCGACCGGGCAGGTCTACCGGGGCGAGTCCTCGGTGTTCAAGGCACCCACGCGCGGCGACCTCGCGTACGTCGGCCACCTGAGGGCGTACCGGGACGTCACCGAGTCGACGAACCTCGACCTCGGCGGCTCGATCGCCTACGGCCACAACGGCGTCGACGACGCCAGCACCACGCGCCTGCTCGGCGCCGATCTGACGCTGCGCTACCGCCCGCTGCGCCGGTCGATCTACACGAGCCTGATCGCGCGCGGCGAGCTGGCGTGGAGCCGGCGCCAGGCCCCCGCCGGGACGGTCGACGCCTTCGGCGCCTACGGCTATCTCGAGTACCAGTTCGCCCGCCGCTGGTCGGCGGGCCTGCGCTACGACAGCTCCGAGCGCGCCGAGCTGCCGGGCGTGCGGGACAAGGGCGGGTCCTTCATCGTCAACTTCCGCCCCAGCGAGTTCAGCCTCGTGCGCACGCAGCTGCGGCGCACGAGCTTCGGCGACGGCGCCACGGCCAACGAGCTGCTGTTCCAGTTCCTCTTCGCGATCGGCGCCCACGGCGCCCATCCCTTCTGAAGCGAGGTCCTGCCATGAGACTGCTCCGCACCGCCGCACTGGCCGCGCTCGCGGCCGGCGCCGTGCCCGCGCACGCCGCCGTGAACGTGATGACCACGACCGAGGACCTCGCCGACCTGACGCGCCAGGTCGGCGGCGACCGCGTGAAGGTCGAGTCGATCGCGCGCGGCTACCAGGACCCCCACTTCGTCGAGGCGAAGCCGAGCTTCATCCTCAAGCTGGCCAAGGCCGACCTGCTGGTGGCGGTCGGCCGCGACCTCGAGATCGGCTGGCTGCCGCCGCTCGTCCAGCAGAGCCGCAACGCGAAGATCCAGCCGGGCGCCGGTGGCTATCTCGACGCCTCGCTCACCGCGAAGATCCTCGAGATCCCGACCGGCCAGATCACCCGGGCGATGGGCGACGTGCACCCGCAGGGCAACCCGCACTACCACCTCGACCCCGGCAACGGCCGTCGCATCGCGAAGGCGATCGCCGACAGGCTCTCGGCCATGGCCCCGGCCGACGCGGCGTACTTCGCCTCGCGCTTCGGCGACTTCGACCGCCGCCTCGCCGAGGCGGAGAAGCGCTGGGACGCGATGATGGCGCCCTACAAGGGCCTCAAGGTGGTCACCTACCACCGCTCGTGGGCGAACTTCACCGACCGCTTCGGCCTCAACGTGATCGGCTACGTGGAGCCGCGGCCGGGCATCCCGCCCTCGCCGAGCCACACGATCGAGCTGATGGCCGAGATGAAGCGGCAGGGCGTGAAGATCCTGATCGTCGAGCCCTACTTCGACCTGAAGACGCCCAACTCGATCGCCCGGGAGACGGGGGCGCAGGTGGTCGTGCTGCCGCCGTCAGTCGGCGCCGAGAAGGAGATCACGGACTTCGTCAGGCTGTTCGACTACGACCTCGACCTGCTGGCGAAGGCGATCAAGCAGACGGGTGCCAGGTGAGCCTCGACCTCGACGTCCTCAAGTTCCTGGCCGCGCCGTTCGTGGCCAGCCTGATCCTGGCCGGCATCCACGCCTACCTCGGCGTGCACGTCGTCGAGCGCGGCGTCATCTTCGTCGACCTCTCGCTCGCGCAGATCGCCGCGCTCGGCTCGACGATCGCGATCCTGCTGCCCTTCACCGGGCAGGACCCGCACGGCCCCTGGGTCTACTGGACCGGCCTCGTCTTCACCTTCATCGGAGCCGCGATCTTCTCGACGATCCGCGTCAAGAGCGCGCGCATCCCGCAGGAGGCGATCATCGGCATCGCCTACGCGGTCGCTTCGGCGGCCACGATCATCGCGATGAGTCACGCCACCTCCGAGAGCGAGCACCTCAAGGACATGCTGGTCGGGAACATCCTCGCCGTCTCCTGGAACGAGGTCGGCAAGACCGCAGCGCTCTACGCGGTGGTCGGGCTGTTCCACTACTTCTTCCGCCGGCAGTTCCTGGCGATCTCGATGGATCACGAGAAGGCGGAGAAGGACGGGCTCTCGGTGAAGCTGTGGGACTTCCTGTTCTACGCCTCGTTCGGCTTCGTGGTCACCTCGTCGGTGCTGATCGCCGGCGTGCTGCTCGTCTTCTGCTACCTGATCGTGCCCTCGGTGGCGGCCATGCTCTACGCCGACCGCGTCGGGCCGCGGCTGGCGATCGGCTGGACCATGGGCACGGTCGTCTCGGCGCTGGGCATCTACCTTTCGGTGAAGCTGGACCTGCCGACCGGCGCGGCGATGGTGTGCACCTTCGGCCTGGTGCTGATCCTGATGGCGCTCGCGCGGCCGCTGTTCCGGCGCGGCGGCGCGCGCCCGGCCTGATCCACGGCACGGCTCCCCCCCGCCGGGTTCGGCAGACCCGGCGGCCCCGTGCTATTTTCTCGCTCGCTCATGCTCGAGAAGAACCTCCGCCCCCTCGTCACGTTTTCGCTCTGGGCCGCTGCCCTGCTCCTGATGATCTCCGCCGCCACCTGGCAGCGGCTGACCGGGCCGACGCACCCGCGGCGCGTGCAGGCCGAGATCGCCGGGAAGGACGTGCGCCTGCGCCTGCTGCGCAGCGCGGTCTCCGGCGAGCCGTTCCTCGTCAGCGGCGTGGTGCCCGAGGGCGTCGCGGGCGTCGTGCACTACCGGCGCTTCCCCACCGCCGAGCCGTTCGTGGACGTGCCGATGAAGCGCGAGGGCGACACGCTCGTCGCGCTGCTGCCGACCCAGCCGCCGGCCGGGAAGCTCGAGTACAGCCTGTCGCTCAGCGCCGACGGGCGCGACGTGAACCTGCCGGCGGACGGCCCCGTGGTGATGCGCTTCAAGGGCGACGTGCCCGCCGGGATCCTGATCCCGCACGTGACGGCGATGTTCTTCGGCATGATGATCGGCCTGCGCGCGACGCTGGCGGCGGCACTCGGCCGGCCCGAGGCACGCCGCTACGCCTGGGTCACCGTGGTGCTGATCGGCCTCGGCGGCCTCGTGCTCGGTCCGATCGTGCAGAAGTACGCCTTCGGCGCCTACTGGACCGGCTGGCCGTTCGGCGGCGACCTGACGGACAACAAGACGCTCGCGATGTGGCTCGGCTGGGTGGTCGCGGTCTGGGTGCTGTCCCGCCGCCCGAGCCCGGGCGACCGCGTCGCCCGCTGGACCGTGGCGGCCGCCGCCGCGCTGATGATCGTCGTCTACCTCGTCCCCCACAGCCTGCGCGGCAGCCAGCTCGACTACGCGAAGGTGCAGGCCGGCGGGGCCGCGAAGGACGCGATCACGACCGGCCGCTAGCCGCGCGAGCGCCTCACTTCCCGCCGGGCGCCGCGGCTCCCGGGACGGAGTGGAAGTAGCGGCCCAGCCAGCCGACGATGGCCTTGCGTAGCGCCAGCGTGTCGAAGGCGCCGTCGCTGCGGTAGATCACCTTGCCGCCCGGCGCGACCAGGATCGTGTAGGGCAGCGCGCCCTGCCACTTCGGGTCGACCGCCTCGACCAGCGCGTACGGGTCGGCCTTGTCGAAGGCGACGTTGCGCGTCGAGGCCTGCTGCTGCTTCAGGAACTCGAGTACCTTGCCGCGCTGCTCGGGGTCGTCCGCGTTGACGGTGACGACCTCGAAATCGCGCCCGCGGTAGATGCGGTGCAGCGAGACGAGCTCCGGGAACTCGACGACGCAGGGGCCGCACCAGGTGGCCCAGACGTTGAGGAGCCGCAGCTTCTTCGGGTCGCCCTTCGCCAGCGCCGTGATCGCGGCCGTGTCGGCGACGTCGAGCGAGACCGGCTCCTGCGCCCACTTCTCGAAGCCGTCCTTGACCGAGGAGCGCTTGTCCGACCACTTGACCGAGCAACCGAAGACCTTCGTCGTCTCCACCGGCGCCGGCCGGCCCGCCAGCACCGCCTCGATCGCGTTGCGCGCGTCGGCCGTGGTGGCCTTCGCCAGGTTTTCGTTGTCGTCCACGCGCCCCGCGAAGCGCAGGCGTCGCTCCGCGTCGAACACGAACACGTGCGGCGTCGCGACCGGCCCGTACTTCCTCGACGTGGCCTGCGTCTCGCCGTCGTAGAGGTACGGCATCGTCCAGCCCCGGTCCTTCGCGCGCTGCTTCATGTCCGCGAGCGTGTCGCCGAGGTCCGTGTAGCCCTGCTCGTCGAGCCGCAGCGCGAGCGGGTCGTTGGGCGACACCAGCGCGAAGGCGACGCCGCGGCTCGCGAAGTCGGCGTGCAGCCGCTCGATCCGCCCCTCGTACGCCTGCGCCGTCGGGCAGTGGTTCGCGGTGAAGACCAGCACGAGCACCTTCGCGTCCTTGAAGCTCGCGAGCGTGTAGCGGCGCCCGTCGACCCCGGGCAGGTCGAAGTCCGGCGCCGCGGCGCCGATCGCCAGCGTCGGGACGGCGGGTCCTTCGGCCCGGGCGCAGAGCGGAGCGAGCGCGAACAGCGCGGCGAGCGAGAGCAGGACGGCCGCCGCGGGGCGGGCAGGGGGTCGAGGCATGGCAGGGACCTCCGCGAGGAATGCGGCCACCGGAGCGGCCGAGCGGATGCTAGCACGCCGGCTCCTCGGCCCGACTATGATGCACGCGGAGGTGGTGCATGCAGCGTCGCGTCTTCCTCGGGTCGCTGGCGGGCGCTACGGCGCTCGGCACGCGGGTCGCCGCCGCGCCGGCCAGGGACCGGGTCCGCCTGGGCGTCATCGGCTGCGGCTGGTACGGGATGGTCGTCACGGAGGCCGCGTTCAAGGCCGGCGGCGTCGAGGTGGTGGCGCTGTGCGACGTCGACAGCGAGCGGCTCGAGAAGGCGGCGGAGAAGGTCGCCACGCTGCAGGCCGGGCGGCCGCGCGGTTTCAAGCGCTGGCAGGAGTTGCTCGACACCCCGGGCCTCGACGCGGTCGTGATCGCGACGCCGCCGCACTGGCACGCGCTGCCGTTCATCGAGGCCTGCCGGCGCGGCAAGGACGTCTACTGCGAGAAGCCGCTGGCCTACGACGTGCGCGAGGGCCGCGCCATGGTCGAGGCGGCCAAGGCGAGCGGGCGTGTCGTGCAGGTGGGCTTCCAGCGGCGGCAGGGCGAGGCGCTGCGCCAGGTGGCCCGCTACGTGGCGGAGGGCGGCCCGGGGCGCATCGTCAGCGTCGCGGCGCAGATCCACGCGCCGGCCGAGCTGGTGAGCCCGAAGCCGCAGGACCCGCCGCCCTCGCTCGACTGGGACCTGTGGTGCGGCCCGGCGCCGAAGCTGCCCTACAGCCCGCAGGTCGGCCACTTCCACTGGCGGCTCGAGCGGGCCTACGGCAACGGGCACCTGGTCGACTGGGGCATCCACTGGATCGACGCGGTGAGGGTCGTGCTCGGCCTCGACATGCCGCAGTCGATCGTGGCGGCGGGGGGGCTCTACGCCCTCGGCGGCCGCATCACGACGCCGGACCTGCTCAGCGCGCACTTCGAGTTCCCGCGCTGCCCGCTGGTGTGGTCCCACCGCATCTTCGGCCAGGCCGAGGCCAGCCCGGCCACGAGCATCGCCATGTTCTTCTACGGCGAGCGGGAGACGATCGTGCTCTCCGACAACCGCTACGAGGTGATCCCGGTCGCCAAGGGCAAGGAGCGGCGGGTGGTCGAGACGAGCACCGACCAGCAGCTGGCGCATGTCAGCGAGTGGCTCGACGCGGTGCGCGGGCGCGGGCCCGTCTCGTGCCCGCCGGCGGACGCCTACCGCTCCACCGCGACGGTGCAGCTCGCGATGATCGCGCTCGAGGCGGGCGGGCGGCTCGACTGGGACGCCGCGACCGAGCAGGTGCGGGACAACCCGCGGGCGGCGGCGCTGTTGAAGCGCGACTACCGCGGCCCGTGGCTGCACCCCTGGAAGGGCTGAAGCGCTCGCCCCGGGCGGCATAGAATCCCGGCATGGCCGACACGATCGCCCTGGCGCGCGCGTTCCTCGACGAGGACGTCGACCCGGAGACGCGCGCCGAGCTCGCCGCGCTGCTGGGCCGCGTCGAGGCGGGCCACGCGGCGGCCCGCGGCGAGCTCGACGAGCGCTTCGCGGCCCCGCTCGAGTTCGGCACCGCCGGCCTGCGCGGTCGTGTCGAGGCGGGCCTCGCGCGGATGAACCGGCTCGTCGTCTGCAAGGCGACCTGGGGCCTGGGCACCTGGCTGCTGGACGAGGCCGGTCGCGGCGGCCCGGACCCGCGCGCCCACGGTGTCGTCGTCGCCTTCGACGGCCGCCACTCCAGCCGGCGCTTCGCCGAGGACGCGGCCGCGGTGCTGGCCGGGCTCGGCGTCCCGGTGCACCTGTTCCCCGACCCGATGCCGACGCCGCTGCTCGCCTTCGCGATCCCGCAGCTGGGCGCGGCCGCCGGGCTCACCGTGACCGCCAGTCACAACCCGCCGGCCGACAACGGCTACAAGGTCTACCTGGCGAACGGGGCGCAGCTCGTGCCCCCGGCCGACAGCGCGATCGCCGCCTGCATCGCGCGCGCGCCGCGCCTCGACGCGATCGAGCGCCCCGCGCCGCCGGACGCCGCCGCGCGCGGGCTGCGGCGGCTGCTCGAGGTGTGCGACGCCGTGCTCGAGGGCTCCTACCTCGAGGGCCTGGCGCGGGCGGCGCAGCACCCCGCGTCGGAGGTCCCGCTGCGCGTCGCCTACACCGCGATGCACGGCGTCGGCCACCGCATCGCCATCCGCGCCCTGGCCCGGGCGGGGTTCGACGGCGTCGCCGTCGAGCCCTCGCAGGCGGACCCCGACGGCTCGTTCCGCACGGTGGCCTTCCCGAACCCCGAGGAGCCGGGGGCCATGGACCGGGTGCTCTCCGTGGCGGCAGAGAGCGGCGCCGAGCTCGTGCTCGCGAACGACCCCGACGCCGACCGCCTGGCCGCCGCCTTGCCTCTCGCGGCCGGCGGCGGCTACCGCGTGCTGAGCGGAAACGAGCTCGGCGCCCTGCTCGCCGACGACGCGATCGAGCACGCCGACAGCGGGGGCCGGAAGAAGCTGGTGGTGACGACCGTCGTCTCGTCGAGCCTGCTCTCGCGCATGGCGCGGGACCGCGGTGTCGCCTACCGCGAGACGCTGACCGGCTTCAAGTGGATCTGCGACGCGGCGCTGCGCGGCGAGGCCGAGGGCCTGGCCTTCGTGTTCGGCTACGAGGAGGCGCTCGGCTACACGGTGGGCCCGCTGGTGCGCGACAAGGACGGGATCGGCGCCGCGCTGCGCCTGGCCGAGGCCGCCCGCGCCCTGAAGGCCCGAGGTCTGACCCTGCTCGACCGCCTCGACGCGCTGCTCGTCGCGCACGGCCTCTCGCACCAGGTGCAGTGGTCGGTCACGCTGCCGGGCGCCGAGGGCCGGGAGCGCATCCGGGCCGCGATGGCGCGCCTGCGCGCGACGCCGCCGGCGAGCATCGGGGCAAGTCCGGTGCGCTGCGTCCTCGACGCCGCGAGCGGCGAGCGGCGCGTGGCGGGCGAGACGAGGCCGAGCGGCCTGCCGCGCTCGGACCTGCTGGCGCTCGAGTCCGAGGACGGCGCGCGGCTCACCGTGCGGCCGAGCGGCACCGAGCCGAAGATCAAGTTCTACCTCGAGCTCGTCGGCCGCGCGGCGCAGCCAGCCGAGGTCGCGCCGCTGCGGGCGCGTCTCGAGGCCGAGGGGCAGGCGCTGCGGCGGGCGCTCGTCGCGCAGCTGCAGCTCGCCTGAGCCGGGGTCACGGCGACCACTGCCGCGTCGTCGCCCTCTCCACCGGGTGGATCGAGTCGCTCTCGCGCAGGATGGAGCTGCGGGAGGGGTCCGTGTCGAAGCCGTCCTCGTTGAACGTCACGGTGTAGCCGCTGCGCCCCCACAACGTACGGCTGCGGGTGAGCGTGAGCGTCCAGCCCGCGTCGAGCGAGCCGTGGCGCGCGGCCACGGCGCCGCCCGCGAAGGACTCGGGCAACTCGAGCCGCACGTCCAGGCTCGCGAGATCGGCGGCGTAGCGACCCACCCGGCCGTGGTGGCGTTTCTGCGCCGTGCGGACCGAGGCGAGGTAGTTGAAGGCGGAGGCCGCGCGGGAACGCTCGACGAAGTCGCGCAGGCTCGGCAGGCCGCACGCCGCGAGCGATGCCGCGACGACGATCACGACCGCCAGCGCGCGCCTGGACCGCGCCCTCGGCCTGCGCCCCACGCCGCCACGCGCCTGCGTCATCCCTGCGCTCCTCCCCAGGGACCAGTAGCAACTGCGATGCCAGCACACAGGCGGGCGCGCCCGACGGGCGCCGCGGACCGGTCCCTTGCCCGTGACCGGCTTGCGGGTCGCCCGGCGGCCCATGCGCGGCGCGCGCCGGCTCGGCGTGGCCTGCCGCCGGCGGGCATTCACCCGATCTCGGGCGTTTCACCCGGGCTCCCGGCCCCGGCGGGCCCGCGGCGCGACGCGCATGAGACGTTCGCATCATCCGCGCACGGCGGGTGGCGGCTAGCATCGTAGCTGAGGCACCGGCCCGTCCGGCGCCGAGCGGCGGCACCTTTGGACAATCCACCCGGCTCACTGACCCGCAAGCTGATCCTCCCGCTCACCGCGCTGATCGTGATGGTGGCCGTGGTGTCGGGCCTGCTGCGCACGCGCGCGGTCGAGCGGGGCTACCACGAGACGATGATCGCGGGCGCCGACCAGCTCTCGCGCAGCCTCGTCTCCGCCACCTGGCACGCGATGCTGGCCGACGACCGGCCGGCCGCCTACGACACGATGCGGACGGTGGCGCGCCAGCAGGGGATCGGCCGCATCCGCATCTTCAACAAGGAGGGTCGGGTGATGTTCTCGACCGCTCCCGAGACGGGGCGCTACGTCGACAAGAACGCCGAGGCCTGCGTGCTGTGCCACGCCAGCGCCCAGCCGCTCGTGCGCGTCGAGACGCCCTCGCGAGCCCGCGTCTTCGGCGCGGAGGGCGGACGGCAGCTCGCGATGATCACGCCGATCTACAACGAGCCGTCCTGCAGCGCCGCCGCCTGCCACGCGCACCCGGAGCGCCAGCGCGTGCTGGGCGTCCTCGACGTGGCGCTCGACCTGGCCCCCGTCGACCGGCGGCTCGCCGAGGTGCGCAACCGCATCCTGCTGACCACGGCGCTCGACGTGCTCCTGATCTCGGTGTTCCTGGTGCTGTTCATCGGCTTCTTCGTCACGCGGCCGATCAACCGGCTGATCGAGGCGAACGCCGCGCTGGGCCGGATGGACCTCCAGCACCCGATCGAGATCGGCTCGAGCCGCGAGCTGTGGGCCCTCGCGCGCTCCTTCAACAGCATGCGCGACCGGCTCGGCGAGGCGATGGCCGAGATCAACCGCGCCTCGCAGCAGCTCGAGGCCAAGGTGATCGAGCGCACCGAGCAGCTACGCCAGGCGCACCAGCGCCTGCTGCAGGCCGACCGCCTCGCCTCGCTCGGCCAGCTCGCGGCGAGCGTCGCGCACGAGATCAACAACCCGCTCTCGGGCGTGCTCAACTACTCGGCGCTGATGAGCCGCATCCTGCGCGAGGACGGCGTGCCGGCCGCGCGGGTGGCGGAGTTCCGCGGCTACCTCGAGCGCGTCACGGAGCAGACGGCGCGCGCCGGCCGCATCGTCTCCGACCTGCTCTCCTTCTCGCGCCGCTCGAAGCCGCAGCGCGTCTCGGCGGATCTCAACGGGATCGTGCGCACCACCGTCTCGCTGGTGTCCCACAAGCTCAAGCTCTCGGGCGTCGAGGCCGAGCTGCAGCTCGACGAGGCGCTCCCGCCGCTGCACTGCGACGCCTCGCAGGTGCAGCAGGTGGCGCTCAACCTGGTGATGAACGCCGCCGAGTCGAGTCGCGCCAAGGGCGGGGGCCGCGTGCGCGTCGCGACCCGCCGCTCGACGGACGCCCGGGGGCTCGTGCTGGAGGTCGCCGACGACGGCGAGGGGATCCCGGCGGAGCGGATCCACCGCATCTTCGACCCCTTCTTCACGACGAAGGAGGACGGCAAGGGGCTCGGCCTGGGGCTCGCGGTCGTCTACGGCATCGTCGAGTCGCACGGCGGCACGATCGACGTGAGCAGCGAGCCCGGGCAGGGCGCCACGTTCACCGTCACGCTGCCCCTGGCCGGCGAGGTCCGAACCCCGCTCGTGACGACGGCGGACGGCGCCGGCGAGACCGAGGCGACGCGTGGATGAGCCTGCTGGCCCTCGCGCCCATCGGCGACACGCCGCCCGGCGCGCTCGAGTGCATCGAGGCGGAGTTGAAGCGCGCCTTCGGCCTGCCGGTCGCGCAGGTGCCCCCCTGCCCCGAGCCGCCCGACGCCTGGTCGGCCACGCGCGGCCAGTGGAGCTCGGCCGCCTTCCTGAAGGCACTGCTCGCGCGGCTGCCGCCCGGCGCCTCGCGCCTGCTCGGCGTCACCGAGCGCGACCTGTTCGTGCCGGTGCTCAGCTTCGTCTACGGCCAGGCGCAGCTGGAGGGCCCCGTGGCGGTCGTCTCGCTCGCCCGGCTGCGGCCGGAGTTCCACGGGCTGGCGCCGGACCCGGCCTCGCTCGAGCGGCGGGCGGCCACCGAGGCCGTCCACGAGATCGGCCACACCTTCGGGCTGGTGCACTGCGCCGACCGGCGCTGCCCGATGTCGCTTTCGATCGACCTCGTCGATCTGGACCGCAAGACAGCCGAGCTGTGCCCGGGCTGCTCGGCGCTGCTCGAAGGGAGCCTTGAGATGAAGCGCATCCGCGCCGGAGCCCGCCGTTGAGGGCCCGCTGGCACATCCTCGTCGTCGACGACGAGGAGACGATGACCGAGTCGCTCGCGGCCTGGCTGCGCGAGGACGGTTACTCCGTCGAGACCGCCTCCTCCGGGCGCGAGGCCATCGAGCGCGCGCGGGCGCGCGAGTACGCGATCTACTTCGTCGACCTCAAGATGCCCGGCGGCCTCGACGGCATCGAGACGATGATGGAGATCCGCAAGCTGCAGCCGGAGGCCTCGGTGATCGTGATCACCGCCTACGCCACGGTGGACACCGCGATCACCGCGATGAAGGAGGGCGCCCAGGAGTACATCGTCAAGCCCTGCCACCCGCAGGAGATCTCGCTCCTCGTCGAGCGGATCATCCGCGTCAAGAACCTGCAGCGCGAGAACGCGATCCTGCGCCGCAAGCTCAGCCGCCAGTACCGCTTCCACGACCTCGTCAGCAAGAACCCGCGGATGGCGGGGATCTTCGAGCTGCTGCGCGAGGTGGCCTCGCAGCGCTCGACGGTGCTGCTGCAGGGCGAGAGCGGGACCGGCAAGGAGCTGATCGCGCGCGCCATCCACTTCTCGGGGGACCGGGGCCAGCGGCCGTTCGTCGCGGTCTCCTGCGCCGCGCTGGCCGAGACGCTGCTCGAGTCGGAGCTGTTCGGGCACGAGAAGGGCGCCTTCACCGGCGCGGCGATGCAGCGCAAGGGCAAGTTCGAGCTGGCGGACGGCGGGACGCTGTTCCTCGACGAGATCGGCGACGTCTCGCCCAAGCTGCAGGTGGACCTGCTGCGCGTGCTGCAGGAGCGCCGCTTCTTCCGGGTCGGCGGCTCGAGCGAGGTCGCGGTGGACGTGCGCGTGATCGCGGCCACGCACCGCGACCTGGGACTCGAGGTGCGCGAGGGCCGCTTCCGCGAGGACCTCTACTACCGCTTGAACGTGATCAACATTCGCATCCCGCCGCTGCGCGAGCGGCTCGAGGACGTCCCGCTGCTCGCCCAGGAGTTCGTCGACCGCCTCGCGCACGAGCTGGGCCGCGAGGTGAGCGGGATCTCCGACGAGGCGCTGCGCCTGCTGATGGACCACGCCTGGCCGGGCAACGTGCGCGAGCTCGAGAATGCGATCGAGCGCGCCATCGTCAGCTGCAAGACCGGCGTCCTGACCGCGGACGACCTCGCCTTCCTGCGCCCGGCGACGGCCGGCGCTGGCGGGCCGGGCCTGGCGCTGCCGGCCGGCCTCACGCTGCAGGAGATCGAGAAGCAGTACATCGAGGCGACGCTGCAGCGCACGCGCGGCAACGTGAAGGCCGCCGCCGACGCCCTCGGCATCGACCGTTCCACGCTGTACGAGAAGATCCGCCGCTACGAGATCCCGCGCTGAGGCCCGCCCGGGCGGCTACGGCTCGAGCAGCATCTGGCCGAGCAGCGCGTCGTGCTTCGCGCGCGGCAGTACGGCGCCAACATCGTCGACCAGCTCGCCTCCGTCAGCGAGGGCGGCCTGGCCCGCCGGGCCGAAGGCCCGCTGCAGCCGCTCGAGCTCGCGCAGCGCCCAGGCCCGCGCCTCGGCGCCCGAGAGCAGGTGGCGCACGTCGAGCGGCCCGCAGGGGTCCAGGCGCAGCGTGAGCGAGGCGCCCTCGCCACGGGCCTCGAGCACCTGGCCGTCCACCGGCGAGAGCAGCCGGATCTCGCTGCCGTGCGTGTGCACCCGGAAGGCCTCCCCGTTCACCTCGAGCCGGGAGCCGGGCGCCGGCACCTCGACCCGTTCCGGCGTGCCGACGAGGCGGCGCGCCACGTCGTCGAGGCCGATCGTCACGCTGCCGTTGCGCTCGAGCCGGGCCCAGGTGTGGCCGCGGTGGTAGAAGCGATCGAGCGGCAGCTCGAAGCCGAGGCCGGGCGAGTCCGTCGGATCGGCCGCGCCGCGCCGCGCGCGCAGGGCCTCGAACGCCGGGTGCTCGCGGCAGTGCCGGCAGTCGAAGGCGTTCTCGCAGCTGCGGCCGGGCGCCTCGCCCGTCAGCTGGTGGCGGCAGGCGCGCGCCGAGCGGGGGAGCTCCTCGAACGCCGCGTGCCAAGCCATCGCGGAGGCGCGGCCCTCGCGCGCGTCGCGGGTGGCCCGCCAGGCGGCGACGCCCAGCGAGACCGCGATCGTCGCCACGACCGAGTAGAGCGCCCCGAAGAAGGCGACGTGTGCCGCGTCCCAGACGAACTCGGGCGACCAGGGGAACATCGCTAGGCCTCCTGTGCGACCAGCTCCCGCTCCTGCGGGAACAGGTTCAGATAGCGGTACGAGAGCGAGTAGAGGATGACGCCGTAGGCGACCACCGCGAGGAAGCTGGCGACTTCCTGCCAGCTCGGCGTGTACGAGAGGAACGGGTCGAAGGCGAGCGTCGGCAGCGCCAGCGTCTGCACGGTCATCACGAAGCGGTTCATCACGATCCCGCAACAGGCGAGGAAGGCGGCACCCACCAGCAGCCGCGGGTCGCGGCGCGCCCGCGCGCTGAGCAGGACCAGCGCCGGGACGAGCCCGAGCAGCACGATCTCGGTGAAGAGGACCCAGCTTCCGAAGGGGTCGAAGGCGTAGAAGCGGGCCGGCCGCGCGCCCAGCGCCGGGGCGGTGCGGTTGATCCAGACGAGCGTGTCCAGCGCCTTCAGCAGCACGTAGACGATCAGCAGCGAGCCGGAGATCCTGCCGAGCAGGCGGAAGACCTCCGGCCGCGCCAGGGCGCGCCCGGAGACCCGCGACACGAGCCAGGTAGTGACCAGCACGAAGCTCGGCCCGACCGCGGCCGCCGACAGGATGAAGAGGAAGAAGGTGGACGGCCACGCCGCGAGCGACTCGCGGAAGGCGAAGGGCCGCCCCTGCAGGACGCCGTAGAGGCCGCCGAGCGAGCCCTGGTGGAAGAACGAGAGGAACGTACCCACCAGCGCGAACACCGCCATCACCCGGTGCAGCTCGTGCTCGAACACGAGCAGCGAGGAGACCTTCCGCAGCCGGCGGTTCTTGAGCACGATCGGCACGTACTCGATCGCGAGCACGGTGAGGTAGCAGGTCAGGCAGAACGTCACCTCGGTCAGCATCGAGTGGACGTTCGGGTGCCAGAACGTGAACCAGGCCCGCAGCGGCTGGCCGACGTCGATCGCGAGGATCGCGATCGCCCCGGAGTAGCAGATGAAGCCGATCACGACCGCGCTGTTGATGACGGCGGCCAGCTCGCGGCGCTTGAGCACGTAGAGCAGGAAGCCCGTGAAGAAGGCCCCCGCGCCGAGCGCGATCACCGTCAGGTCGAGGTAGATCCACAGCCCGAAGGCGAAGCGATTGTCCATGTTCGTCTGGTTGAGGCCGAGCGCGAGGCACAGGTACGCGGCGTAGACACCGAGGCCGAGCAGCGCGGCCCACGGGGCGAGCCACAGCAGGAAGCGGCTGAAGGGGACGCGCTCGAGGCCGCGCGTGACGAGTCGTTCATCCATGTTGCCTCCCGTCGGCGCGGCCGTCGGCCAGCCGCCGCACCCAGTCCCGCGTCGTGTGGTAGTAGACCTTCGAGCCCGTCGCCAGCCGCGCGAGCAGCCGGAAGGATCCGGGCGCTGCGGCCAGCCGCGCGACCTCGCTCGCCGGGTCGTCGAGGTTGCCGAAGTGGATGGCGCCCGCGGGACAGGCCTCGGCGCAGGCCGGCTGGTAGTCCGCCGGCGTGCGCGCGTCCTTCCCCGCGGCAGCGAGCGCCGCGCGGGCCTCCTGCAGCCGGTGGCTGCAGAAGCTGCACTTCTCGACGACGCCGCGCGTGCGGGTCGAGACCTCGGGGTTGAGCGTCTCGCCCAGGCGGCCCGGCCACTCCGGGTCCCACCAGTTGAAGGAGCGCGCGTGGTAGGGGCAGGCCGCCATGCAGTAGCGGCAGCCGAGGCAGCGCACCGGCACCTGCGCCACGATGCCGGATGCCGGGTCCACCTCGACCGCGTTCTGGGGGCAGACCGACGCGCACGGCGTCTTGTCGCCGCACTGCTGGCACAGCAGGGGCACGAACGCCGCGCGCGCCTCGCCGGGCGCCTCGACGCGCTGCACGCGCAGCCAGCTGATGCCGTTGCGCTCGCTCGCCCGCTCGGTGGCCGGCGGCACGTTGTTCTCGACGGCGCAGGCGACGACGCAGGCGCCGCAGCCGTTGCAGCGGTCGAGGTCGAGGACCATCCCGTAGCGCGCGCCGCCTTCGGTCTTGATGGCTTCCATGGTGTCAGGCCTCCCGGATCCGCACGCTGGTCTCGCGCCAGGTGCCGTCGGCGGCGGGCACCGCGACGGCCAGGGCGCCCCTGTCGGTCCGCTTCGCCTCGGGGTGGAACGTCGCCGGCTCCGGGCCCGCCGCCAGCGCGACGCGACCCGGGGGCAGGCGGTCGTCGAAGCACAGCGTCGCCACCAGGCTTCCGGCCGCGCTCTCGATGCGCACCGCCTGCCGGTCGCGCAGGCCGAGCGTCGCCGCGGTGCGCGGGTGGAGCGCCGCCACGCCGACGGCGCCGCGCAGGTCGGATTCCTGGTACAGCTTCGTGAGCAGGGGCGACAGCGGGGTCTGTCCCGCGGCGCCGCGCGCGGCGAAGGCCACGAGCACCGGCGCGGGAGGCGCCTCGGCGGGG
>JBGASI010000527.1:0-3478 GCA_044229815.1 Vicinamibacteria bacterium
CGAGGACCTGCGCGAGGCGCTTCGGCGGGGCCTCGAGTCGCTCGGACTGGGACCCGGCCGGGCGACGCTGGTGCTCCCGGACGGCGTGGCGCGGCTCGCCCTGGTGCCGCTGCCGCCGGCCGCCGACGCCCGCGACTTCGTGCGCTTTCGCCTTGGCGCGTCCCTGCCGTGGCCCGCGTCCGAGCTGATCGTCGACGCGCTGCCGGCCGGCCGCGGGGGTGTCGTCGGGGCTGCGGTTCGGCGCGGCCTCGTCGCGGAGTACGAGCGGGTCGCCAGCGCGGCGGGGCTGCTGCCCGAGCGCGTCCACCTGGCCCCGCTGCTCGCGGTCGACCGCTTGCTGCGGTCGCGGGCGCGCGAGGGGACGTTCGTCGTGCTCGGCGACGTGGCGGCGTGCTTCGTCGTCCTGCGCCACGGCAGCGTCCTGGCGTTGCGCGACCGCCGCCGCGACGCCTCGCCGGGAGAGGCCGGGCGGTTGCTCGACGAGGCGGACCGCGTCGTGCACCTCGCGGGCCTCGCCGCGGCCCGCGTGAGGTTCGTCGGCTCGGACGCGCCGCGCCTGCGCCTCGAGGCCGGCCTCGCCGGGGACGATGCGCTGCCGGCTGCGCCTCTCCCGGCCGAGGCGTCCGAGGCCGCCTGGCTGCCCGGGGCGGTGGCGTGAACCGGCAGCCGGACTTTGCGACCCAGCAGCGACCGCCGCGCCGGCCGGCAGGGGAGTGGTTCGCCCTCGCCCTGGCGGCGCTGGCGCTCGTCGCCTCGGCCGCGGCGGCCTGGCTTGCGCGTTCCGAGGCGGCCGAGGCCCGCGCGCACCTGGCCGAGGTGCGGCGCTCGCTGGCGCAGGAGTCGCTGCGGGCGGAGCGCCTCGCGAGCGTCGTGGAGGCCGTGGCCGGGGGCGCGGCCGCGAGCTCGGTCCCGCCCGCGCGCGTGGTGGCGGGTCTCGAGGCCGTGCTGCCTCCCGGGGCGCGGCTGCGGGCGCTTTCGATCGACTACGGGCCGTCGGTCTCGCTCGAGATGCAGGTGGAGGCGCGCGGCGCGGCGGCGTGGGATCGCCTGCTCGAGGGGCTCGAGCGCTCCGCGGACTTCCGGGACGTGGCGCCCGGGCCCGAGAGCCGCCAGGCGGAGGTGAAGGCGAAGATCCGCGCTCGCTGGGCGGGGGGCAGGCCGTGAGCCCGCGGCCCGGGGCCCTCCTGCTCCTGCTCGTGGCGGCCCTCACCTGGGCCGGGGTGGTGGTGCCGGCCCGGCGGGAGCGCGACGAAGCGCGAGACGCCTACGCGCGGGCCCGCGAGGAACGCCAGGGGGTCCGGGCCCGGGTCGTCGCCCTCGAACGGCGAGCCTCGGTCGGGCGCACGCCGGAGGCAGGCGCGGCCGCGGCCCGCTCGCTACGAGCCTCGCTGCTGGGCGCCACGCACGGCCTCGACCTCGAAGCCATCACCATCGGCGCGTCGAGCCAGGAACGGGGGCACTACGCGGCGCGCGGCCAGCTGAGCGCCCAGGGGGCCACGGCCGAGCTGCTGCGGCTCTGCGGCCGGCTGGCGGACGTCCGCTCGGGCCTGCTCGTCGAGCGGGTCGACCTGGCCGAGGTGGGTCGTGAGCCCGAGGCGCGGGTCCGCCTTACGCTCGCCGTGGCCAGCGTGAGGACCGCCCCGTGAGGAGCAGCCGCTTCGCCGTGGTCGGCGTCGCCGTCGTGCTGCTCGGGCTGGCCGTGGCCCTGGCTCTCACCCGCGGCGCGGCCACCAGACGCGCCCCGGTCGCGCCGGGGCGCGTCGCGCACCCTGCTCCCCGGCCGCCCGCGCTCCTGCCGGTCGAGGTCGCCTTCCCGCGGCGAGACGTGTTTCGCTACGCCGACGGGCCCGCGCGGGAGCCTGCCGCAGCCGGAGCCGCGGCGTCTGCGTCGGCCGCGCTGCCGCGTCGCGCCGAGCCCGTGCCGACGCCGCCCCCGGGCCCCCGGCTCGTGGGGTTGGTGCGTCGGGGTGGCCGGCTCGTCGCGGCGCTGGCGCTCGCTGGCGAGGTCGAGCTGGCCGGCCCGGGCGAGTCGGCCGCCGGTGTGACGGTCCTCGGCGTCGACGAGGACGGCGCCCGCGTCCGCCGGCCCGACGGCAGCGAGACGACGCTGCGTCTCGAGTAGGGCCGCCCGGGCCGCTCGGGTTTCGTGCTATCGTCCGCGGCGTCCGCCGCGAGGCCCTGGCCAAGAGAGAAAAGCTCGGACGGCTCGTTCTCCTGGAGGAAACGGAGACCTCGTCCGTGGGCCGGGAGTACCGCGCGGCCCGCCTGGGTCCCGCCGGCCTCGATCGCCTGGTCAGCGTCACCTGTTTCGCGCCCGCGATCTCCTCCCACGCGGCGGCCACCAAGCGCCTGATGGAAGAGGCCCGCCTCGCCGCGCGCCTGCAGAACCCGGGCCTGGTGCGGGTGCTGGGCATCGGCCGGGTGGAGCAGGTCTTCTACCTTTCGACCGAGCTGGTGGAGGGCCGGACGCTGGCGTCCGTCCTCGAACGCTGCCAGGGCGACTCCTTCCCGTTCGCCGCGGACCACGCGCTGATGGTGGCGAGCCGCGCGGCCGCGGCGCTCGAGTTCCTGCAGGGGAAGAAGGACGACGCCGGGACGACGCTCTTCCACGGCCTGCTGACGCCCTCGCGCCTGATCGTGATGTACGACGGCGAGGTGAAGCTGAAGGGCGTCGGCCTGTGGTCGGCGCTGCGCGAACCCGGGCTGCTCGACGCCGCCGCGCGGCGCTACCTCTCTCCCGAGCAGGCCGCGGGTCTGCCGGGCGACTCGCGGTCCGACGTGTACTCGCTCGGGCTGGTGCTGCGCGAGGCGCTCACGTTCGCCCCGCCGGGGGATGGCGACCCGCTGCAGGGGCTGGCGGAAGCCCGCGTCGCCACCGTGTCGGGCGAGCTGGTGCCGTTGCCCGGGCCGCTCGGCGACCTGCTCCGGCGCGCGCTGCAGGCCGAACCCGCGGCTCGGTTCGCGGGGACCGCCGAGATGCGCAAGGCGATCGACGCGCTGCTCTTCTCGGGCGACTTCGCGCCGACGACCTTCGACATCGCGTTTTTCATGCACACCCTCTTCCGCGACGAGCTGGAGAGCGAGGCGCGCGCCCTCGAAGAGGCGCGCAAGGCGGATTACCGGGAGTTCCTCTCCGAGGAGAAACCGGCGGCCCCACCGGCGGCCCCACCGGCGGCCGCGGCGGTGACGCTCGCCCCGGCCCCGAGCGCGGCCGCCACGACCGTGGAGCTGACGCCCACCCGCGAGGAGCGCGCGCAGCCGACCGCGCCCGCCACTGGCTCCAAGGAGCCGTCCGGTTCCCGCGAGGCCGCCCCCACGCCGGCGAAGCCGTCGGCGCGCGAGAGCGCGGCCCGGGCCGCCGCGGGCCTCACACTCGGAGCCCCGCCCGCGGAGGCGGCGTCCCGCCGCGGGCTCGGCCTGGTGCTGGGCCTGCTGCTGCTCGCGGCCGCCGGCGGCGCCGGCTGGTTCTTCTTCCTGC
>JBGASI010000528.1:0-3476 GCA_044229815.1 Vicinamibacteria bacterium
GAGGCCTCCCGGCGCGCCCCGGGCGGCAACAACGTGCCCGCGAGTGTCGTGCTGCCCACCGGCGCCAGCATGGCCGCGGCGCTGCGCGAGATGGCGCTCGTGGTCTCGGTCGACTCCGGGCGCGCCGCGGTCGCCGTCGAGGGCCGCTGGGACGGGACGATCGAGGACCCGGACCTCGGGACGCGGCGCTTCCAGCTGCAGCTGCGCAGCGAGGGCGGCCGCCTCGGCGGCGAGCTCACTACCTGGCGCGGCAAGGTCGAGCTCAAGGCGCCCGTGCGCGAGGCCGGCTTCGATCACGGCAGCCTGCGCTTCACCGTCGACCAGCAGGGCACGACGTACCGTTTCAAGGGACAGCTCGAGGGCAACACGGTGACGGGCGCGATCGAGCGGCCCGGCAAGGCCCCGGTGCGCTTCACCATGCAGTACCTGGACTGAGCCATGGCGCGCCGCGTCGTCTCCGGTCTCGAGGCCCTGCTCGCCAACCCCGCCCCGCTGCGGGGCCAGCGCTTCGGGCTCGTCTGCAACCCGTCCTCGATCACGTCCGACCTGACGCACGCCTCGGTCGCGCTGCGCTCGCTGCGCGGGGCGCGCCTGGCCGCGCTGTTCGGGCCCGAGCACGGCATCGCCGCCGACGCGCAGGACCTGGTGGAGGTCGGCCACTCGCGCGACCGCGCCAGCGGCCTGCCCGTCCACAGCCTCTACGGCGAGACCCGGGTGCCCACCCCGGCCATGCTCGAGGGCCTGGACGCCGTCGTGTTCGACGTGCAGGACGTCGGCTCGCGCTACTACACCTTCGCCTACACGATGCTGCACGTGATGGAGGCCTGCGCGCGCGACGGCAAGCGCGTCGTGGTGCTCGACCGCCCGAACCCGATCGGCGGCGAGGTGGTCGAGGGCAACGTGCTGCTCCCCGAGTACCGCTCGTTCGTCGGCATGCACCCGCTGGCGGTGCGCCACGGGATGACGGTGGGCGAGCTGGCCCTGATGTTCCAGCTCGAGCTCGGCCTGCACGGCGACCTGGTCGTGGTCCCGATGAAGGGCTGGCGCCGCGCGATGGCCTACGAGGAGACGGGGCTGCCGTGGGTGCTGCCCTCGCCGAACATCCCGACGGTCGACACGGCCTTCGTCTACCCGGGCGGCTGCCTGATCGAGGGCACGAACCTCTCGGAGGGCCGCGGCACGACGCGGCCGTTCGAGCTCGTGGGCGCGCCCTGGCTCGACGGGCCCGCGCTCGCGCGCGCCCTCGAGAAGGAACGGCTGCCGGGTGTCGGCTTCCGGGCGGCGGCGTTCACGCCCACGTTCCAGAAGCACGCGGGCGTCCTGTGCCACGGCGTCCAGGTCCACGTCAGCGACCGGCGCCGCTTCCGTTCTTTCCTGACCTACCTGCTGCTCGTCCACCACGCCCGGCGCCAGGACGAGAAGCGCTTCGCCTGGCGCGACCCCCCGTACGAGTACGAGTACGTCAAGCTGCCCTTCGACATCCTGTGCGGCACGGACGCCCTGCGCCGGGCGATCGAGGCGGGGTTCTCGCCGCGGAAGCTGGCGGCGGCCTGGGCGAAGGACGAGGCGGCCTTCCGCCGGCGCCGGCGGAGCTACCTGCTGTACTAGGCCCCTCGAGCGCGCCCAGGCAGGGTCGTGAAGGCGACCGAGGCCAGGACCAGCAGGCCGCCGGCCAGGAGCCCCGGCGTGAGCGGCTCGCCCAGCACCAGGAAGCCCAGCAGCACCGCGACGACCGGGTTGACGTACGCGTACGTGCCGACCGTGCTCGCCGGCAGCTCGTTGAGGCAGTAGGCGAACGCCGTGAAGCCGACGAGTGAGCCGAAGACCACGAGGTACGACAGGGCGCCCCACGCGCGCGGCGTGGCGGCGGCCATGCGCGCCCAGTCCTCGCCGAAGAGGCGTGAGGCCAGGAGCAGCACGGCGCCGCTCGCGATCATCTCGACGGCCGCGGCCGAGGCGAGCGGCAGCCGCTTCGGCACCGCCTGCGCGTAGAGCGAGCCGATCGTCCAGGAGAGGCAGGCCACCTGCAGCGCGACGATCGCGAGCCAGTGGCCCGAGCCGGGAGCGCCCTGCGGACGCGCCACGAGCGCGACGCCCGCGAGGCCGACCACCGCGCCCAGCCACAGCCGCGGCGTCCACGGCCGGCCGGCGGGGCGCAGGCCGTCGAGCAGCAGGATCCAGACCGGGATCGTGGCCACGATGAGGGCGGCGATCCCGCTCGGCACCGTCTTCTCCGACCACATCACGAGCGCGTTGCCGACCGAGAGCAGCAGCACGCCGACGAGCGCGTAGTCGAGCAGCTGCCGCCGCGAGGGCCGGCCGTGGCGGCGATCGACGAGCAGGGCGACGCCGGCCATCACCGTCCCCGCCGCGAGAAAGCGCACGCCGGCCGCCACGAGCGGCGGCATCTCGGCGACCACCACGCGCATGCCGAGGTAGGTCGACCCCCACACCAGCCAGACCACGAACAGCGAGAGCCACGGCAGCAGGCGGCGGCGGCTGGGCGTGTCCGGCATGGCGCGAGTCTACCGTGGGCAGCGCGGCCTAGGGCACGCGCAGCTGCAGCTCGGCCGCGTGGGCGCGCTGCGGGTCGCCGCTGGCGCGCCAGCTGCGGAGAAAGAGGGCGGGGTCCTCGGCCACGGTCCCGGAGAAGGCCTCGCGGCCGTCGAGCTCGACGCGCAGCGGGACGGCGAGGTCGACCAGCTCGTCGCGCAGCAGCAGCCGCAGGGTCTTGACGCCACGGGTGCGCAGGGTCACCCGCTGGCCCGCGACTCTGGCGTCGACCGCCGCCGCGCCGCCGCCCTTCCCGGTCAGCTCGACCCAGAAGGCCCGGGCGTGGTCGAGGCTGCGCGTGCGCAGCGAGACCTCGCGCGGGAAGGCCTCGCGCGCGAAGCGGGCGAGAAACGGCAGCGCGAGGTCGTCGTCGGTCCCGTAGCGCACGTCGTGCTGACGGTCCTTCAGCAGGTGCAGCTCGACCGGGGCCGCGGGGTTGGCGCGGCGCAGCGCCCGGACCGTGCGCTCGCTGGCCTCGGCCGGGATGACCTCGTCGCGCGTGCCGTGCGCGAAGAGCGTCGGCAGCCGCACGAGCGAGTCCGCGTCGAGCGGCTCAGGGGTGGCCGCGAAGAATGGCAGGCCGCCCCCCATCAGGCTCGCGAGGGCGGCGAAGCGATCGGGCCGCTGCGCGGCGTAGAGGACCGCGCCGGTGCCGCCGTTGCTGAAGCCGGTGATCGTGACGCGATCGGTGTCGACGTTGAGCTCGCTGAACAGCTCACCGAGCAGCACGTCGAGCATCGCCCCGGCGCGCCCCTCCCACCACAGGCCGTTCGCCTGCGGGTAGACGACCAGCTCGCCGCGCGGCTCGACGCTCGCCCGCGCGCCCTGGGCGGTCGGCAGGGTCCGGCCGGGCCCGCCGCCGAGGATCACCACGAGCGGGTACGGCTCGTCGCCGCGGTAGTCCTCGGGCACGTGCAGCACGT
>JBGASI010000529.1:0-3475 GCA_044229815.1 Vicinamibacteria bacterium
GAAGGCCCGCAGGCGGCGTGCCGAGAGGCCGCCGCCGAAGGCCGCGACACTCACCGCGCGCGCGTCGAAAGCCACGAAAAGGCGCCTCGAAACGAGCTCCACGCCCCCAATGGTACCCCTCGCGGGCCGCCTCGGGCGGGGTGTATGATCCCGCTTTGCTTCGGGAGGAACCGCAGTCATGAAGGTGTACGACGCTCCCAACATCCGCAACGTGACGCTCGTGGGGCACGGCGGCAGCGGCAAGACCTCGCTGGCCTCGGCCCTGCTCTTCGACGCCGGCGCGGTCAACCGGCTGGGACGGGTGGAGGACGGCACCACCGTCACCGACTTCGATCCGGACGAGGTCGAGCGCAAGATCAGCCTGCAGTCCGCGCTGGCGTTTCTCGAGTGGAAGAAGACGAAGGTCAACCTGATCGACGCGCCGGGCTACGCGAACTTCCTCTCCGAGGCGCGCTCCGGGCTGCGCGTCGCGGACGCCGCGATCGTGGTCGTCGACGCCGTGGCGGGCGTCGCGGTGCAGACCGAGAAGACGTGGGGCTACGCCGCCGAGTACGAGCTGGCCCGCCTGATCGTGGTCAACCGCATGGACCGCGAGAACGCCTCGTTCGAGCGGGCGTTCGAGTCGATCGAGCGGGCCTTCGGCCGCGGCGCCGTCCCGGTGGCCGTGCCGATCGGGCCGGAGAAGGGCTTCAAGGGCGTGGTGGACCTCGTCTCGCAGCAGGCGTTCGTCTACGCGGCCGACGGCAGCGGCAAGTTCCAGGCCGGCGCCGTGCCCGCGGAGGCGCAGGAGTCGGTCAAGTCCTGGCGCGAGAAGCTCGTCGAGATGGTGGCCGAGAGCAACGAAGAGCTGATGGAGGAGTTCTTCGAGAAGGGCACGCTCTCCCAGGAGCAGCTGGCGAAGGGACTGCGGGTGGCGGTCGCCTCCGGCCGGGTGTTCCCGGTCATCCCCGCCTCCTCGGCGCTCAACGTCGGCGTGCACTCGGTGCTGGACGCGATCGTGGACCTGCTGCCCTCCCCCGCGGACCGGGGAGCGGCCAGGGGCAGCGACCCGGCCACGAAGGCCGAGGCCTCGCGCGAGCCGGCCGCGAACGCGCCGCTCTCCGCCTTCGTGTTCAAGACGATCGTCGACCCGCACGCGGGCCGGATCACGCTGTTCCGCGTGTACTCCGGGACGATGAAGTCCGACTCGAACGTGCACAACGTCTCGCGCGACACCGCCGAGCGCGTGGGCTCCCTGCTGCTGCTGCAGGGCAAGGGCCAGACGCCGATCGGCGAGCTCCAGGCCGGGGACATCGGCGCGGTGGCCAAGCTCAAGGACTCCCAGACGGGCGACACGCTCGCCGACAAGGCGGCCCCGATCGTCTACCCGCCCGTGGTGTTCCCCGAGCCGGCCACGACGTTCGCGATCGAGCCGAAGACGCGCGGCGACGACGACAAGATCTCGACCTCGCTGCAGCGGCTGCTCGAGGAGGACCCGGTGCTGCGCGTCTCGCGCGACGCGCAGACGCACGAGATGCTGCTCTCGGGCATGGGCCAGCTGCACATCGAGGTGGTGGTCGGCCGCCTGCGCAAGCGCTACAAGGTCGAGGTCAACCTCAAGAAGCCGAAGATCCCGTACCGGGAGACGATCAAGGCCGCGGCCGAGGCCCACGGGCGCCACAAGAAGCAGACCGGCGGCCACGGCCAGTTCGGCGACTGCCGGATCCGCATGAAGCCCCTGCCGCGCGGCAGCGACTTCAAGTTCGTGGACGACATCTTCGGCGGCTCGATCCCGAAGAACTTCATCCCGGCCGTCGAGAAGGGCATCCAGGAGGCGCGCCTGAAGGGCGTGCTGGCCGGCTTCCCGATGGTGGACTTCCAGGTCGAGCTCTACGACGGGCAGTACCACGACGTCGACAGCTCGGAGATGTCGTTCAAGATAGCGGGCTCGCTCGCCTTCAAGGACGCCGTGCCGAAGTGCCGGCCCACGCTGCTCGAGCCGATCATGGCGGTCGAGATCGCGGTGCCCGACGAGTACGCCGGCGCCGTGATGGGCGACCTTTCGAGCCGGCGCGGCCGGCCCCAGGGCATGGAGCCCAAGGGCAGCCAGCAGGTGATCAAGGCCGAGGTCCCGCTCGCCGAGATGCTGTCCTACGACGCCGAGCTCACGTCGATGACCGGCGGCCGCGGCTCGTACCACATGGAGATGGACCACTACGACGAGGTACCGGGCCACCTCCAGGACAAGATCGTCGCCGCCGCCAAGGCGGAGCGCGGAGACGTCAAGGAAGAGGAGTAGCCCGTTCGCAGCCGCCCCGAGGCGCCTGCCCGGGGCGGCTGCCGTCGCAACCCTTCTTGACATCGGACGCCCGGGGGAGTGCGCTAGACTCTTCCCCATGAGAATTCCGCGCGCGCTCGCCGCCCTCCCCGTCTTCGCGGTCCTCTGCGGGGGCCCGCTGTTCGCGCAGGACCAGCCCCTGACCGCCGGGGCCGACGGCGTGCCCGTACCCAAGAAGGCGAAGCACGTGCAGCCGGTCTACCCGCCCGAGGCCCTGGCCCAGGGCATCCGCGGCATCGTGATCCTCGACCTCGTGATCGACGCCGCGGGCCACGTGAAGGCCACCTCCGTGGTGCGCAGCGTGCCCGGCCTCGACGAGGCGGCCATCACCGCGGCCCGGCAATGGGAGTACGAGGCCGTCAAGGTCGACGGGCAGCCTGCGAGCGTGCGCCTGACGGTGCCGATCACCTTCGCCCTCACGCTGCCGAAGCTGCAGCGCGAGTCGGGCATCCCCGAGCTGCGCCAGGGCATCAGCCCGCCGCTGCCGGCCGCGGGCGGCCGGGGCCGGGCCACGGCGGAGGTGACGCTCGAGGCCGACGGCCGCATCGGCGGCGCGCGGATCCTCGAAGGTGACGAGCCCTGGGCCGGGGCCCTGCTGACGGCGCTGAAGACCTGGCGCTTCTCCCCCCCGCCCGAGGACGCGACGCTGTCGTTCCAGGTCGAGGCCGGCTTCGGCGCCGACAAGGACTCGCCCGTGACGTTGAAGGCGGGCAGCCTGCAGCGGGCCGACCTGCTCGCCGCGCCTGCGCCGGTCGCGGCGCCTGCGCCGGTCGCGGCGCCTGCGCCGGTCGCGGCGCCTGCGCCGGTCGCGGCGCCTGCGCCGGTCGCGGCGCCCGCGCCTGCCGTGGCCGCGGCTGCCGTGGCCGCGGCTGCCGCACCGACGCTGGCCCCGGCGCAGGTGTCTCCGGCGGCGGCGCCGGCCCCGGCTCAGGTTCCCCCGGCTCAGGACCCGCCGGCCCCGGCGGCGACTCCCGCGCCCGCTCCCGCCACAGCCGCTCCTCCTACGCCCGCTGCGCCCCAGAAGGCGGCCCCGGCTCCTGCCCTCGCACCCGTGGTCGCCGCGGCCGCGGCCCCGCCCCCCGTCGAGGTCATCACCGCGCCGCCTCCGCCCCCGGTCCCCGAGAACGGCGTCTCGGCCATTCGCGACGTGAGCCTGGC
>JBGASI010000530.1:0-3474 GCA_044229815.1 Vicinamibacteria bacterium
GGCCGCGCGAGGCGCTCGCCGAGTGGCGCGCCGTGCTGCGCCTCGGGCCGGGCCACGTGCCGGTGCTGTCGCAGGCGGCCGGGGCGCTCGCCACGAGCGCCGACGCCGCCCTGCGCAGCGCGACCGAGGCGCTGGCGCTGGCGGGGCGCGCAGTCCGCCTCGCCCCCACCGACCCGGCCGCGCTCGACGCGCTCGGCGCAGCGTACGCGGAGGCCGGCCGCTTCATCGAGGCGGCGCAGGCCGCGGGCCGCGCCGCGGCCCGGGCCCGGGGGCAGGGGAACGCGGCGCTGGCCGAGGCCGCCGCGGCGCGGGCGGCGCTCTACCGGGCGAAGACCCCGTACCGCGAGCGGCAGTAGCGCGGCGGTCGCGCCCGGCTCACGGGCGCGCGGCGGGCCGCTTCGCCTGGTTCACCCACACGTCGACCGTGTCCTCGGCCTTGAAGCCGGTGTCCGTCTTCGTGAACGTGAAGCCGACGAAGTTGCCGGTGACGATGTCGACGTCGCCGTCGCCGTCGAAGTCCCCGACGTCGAGCGTCGTGTGGGTCAGCCGGCCGGTCTCGAGCGGGTGCGCCACGAAGACGCCCTTCGCCGTCTGCTCGAGCCAGCCGATCGACGTGAAGGGCGCGAGGTTGCCCTGCCGCTCGAGCAGCTGGAAGGCCGGGTGCTCGGCGTTGGGCAGGAAGGCCGCGCAGACGACGTCGATGTCGCCGTCCCCGTCGAGGTCCGCCGCCTGCGCGCGGTGCACGCCCGGCATCAGCACGAGGTCGTGCTGCAGCCAGGGGTAGCTGCCCTGGTTCTCGAACCAGCGCACGCCGTGGAACGGGCGCACCGTGAAGTCGTCGAGCGAGTCGCCGTTCGACATCAGCAGGTCGAGGTCGCCGTCGCCGTCCATGTCCACGAGCTCGATGCCCGAGGAGCCCCAGACCGGCACCACCGCGCGGAAGATCGTCTCGGCCCGGAAGCCCTTGCCCGGGCCGCGGTTGATGAACGCGAGCACGTGCTCGTACTGCTGCGAGATGAGAGCCACGAAGTCCATCTTCCCGTCCTTGTTCAGGTCGACGGGGATGACGTGGATGCCGCCCGGCCGCGCGTCGACCGGGTAGCCCTCGAACTTCGGGTGCGCCCAGTCGGTGGTCTGATTCTCGTACACGTAGATGCCGCCCACCGTGTGCCAGCCGAAGGCCGCCACCACCAGGTCGAGCTTGCCGTCGCCGTTGAAGTCGGCCGCCTCGACGTCGGCGGTGCGGGCGATGTTCGGGACGAGCACGATCTTCTCGAACTGCAGGGGCGCGGTCTGGCGCAGCCAGACGAGGCTGCCCTTCTCGTGGTCGCCGGGCATGAAGTCGCCGAGGTCCGCGATCAGCAGGTCCTGCTTGCCGTCCTTGTCGAAGTCCACCATGGCGGCGTGGTCGGGGTTCGGGATGCGCGCGATCTCCCGCAGCTCGCCGGGCTTGCGGACGGGTTCGCCGATGTAGACGATGCCGTGCCCCATGTCGCAGGCCACCACCTCGAGCTGGCCGTCGCCGTCGAGGTCGAGAAAGCGCGTGTTGGCCACCACGGGCACGCGGCCCTGGCCCGCCGGGTTCATCATCTGGTGCGCGAAACGCAGCCCGCCGTCGCCCTGCGGCCACGGCTCGGGCAGCGGCAACGTGACGGGCGAGCGGGCCTCGAAGTGGCGGACGAACTGGGCGGTGTCCATCTGCCACAGCACGCTCTCGTCCCCGGGCGTGACGCCGGTGCCCATCAGCGAACGCTGCGCCATCTCCTGGATGCGCAGCCGCCACATGCCGCGCGGCAGGTACTGCGGCTGCGGCACCACGTGGCACTTCGAGCACTGCTGGCGCACGGTCGCGCCGAAGGCGGCGTCCGGCAGCGTGTCGGGCTTGCCGTCGAGGCCGAGGATCTCGCCGCCCGGCGCGGCGGTCGGGGTCGCCTGCGGCGCCTGGGCGGCCCCTAGGGCGAGTGCGATCGGCAGGAGGAGAAAGGCGGGCGCGAGCAGACGTCGAAGCATCGTGCCAGTCTACATCGGCCATCGCGGACGGCGGCGCCGGGCGCGGCGCTCGCCTATAATCGAGCGGTCGAGCCCGCCACAGGCCCCGCTCGGCCTTCTCATGACCCTGCGCCCCGCCCCGCTGTGCCTCGCCCTCCTGCTCGCCGCCGCGGCGTCGTCCGCGCAGCCGGCCGACCCGGCGGGGGCCTTCGCCCGCGCGGTCGCGCTCCACCAGTCGGGCGACGTCGAGGGCGCGGTCGCCGCCTACGAGGAGTCGCTGCGGCTCGGGGCCGACACGCCCGCGCTGCACTCGAACCTCGGGGCGGCCTACGCCCGGCTCGGGCGGCTCGACGCGGCGATCGAGCAGTACCAGCGAGCCCTCAAGGCGGACGCGGGCAACGTGGCGATCCGCCGCAACCTCGCGCTCGCCTTCTACAAGGCGGGGCGGCTCACGGAGGCCGTCGCCGAGCTGGAGGCGATCCTCCGGGCGCAGCCCGGGAACGAGGCCGCGACGCTGCTGCTCGCGGACTGCCAGTTCCGGCTCGGGCAGTCGTCGCGTGTCGTCGAGCTGCTGCGGCCGCTCGCCGGCCACGCCAGCGAGGAGCGCGCGGTGTCGTACCTGCTCGGGATGGCGCTGATCGGCGAGGGCCGCATGGACGAGGCCCAGGCGGCGATCGATCGCGTGCTGCGCGACGACTCGCCCGAGGCGCACGTCTTCCTCGCGGCGATGTACATGCGCGACGAGGACTGCAAGAAGGCCCTGCCGGAGATCCGCCAGGCGCTCGCGGCGAACCCGAAGCTGCCGCTCGTGAACTACCTCAGCGGGAAGTGCCTGGCGTCGAGCGAGCCGAGCGACTGGGCCGGGGCCATGGACGCCTACCGCGCCGAGCTCGCGGTCGACCCGAACCACTTCGAGGCGAACCTGCTGCTCGGCGACACGCTGCGCGAGGGCGGCCGCCACGACGAGGCGCTGCCGTTCCTCGAACGGGCGCGGCGCCTGCGGCCGGACGATCTCGCGGCGCGCTTCTCGCTCGCCGCCGCCTACGTGGCCAAGGAGCGCACGCAGGAGGCGCTGCCGCTGCTCGAGCAGGTGGCCGCCGCCGCGCCGGACCACCTCCAGACGCACATGCAGCTCGCGGTCGTCTACCACCGCCTGGGCCGGACGGCCGACTCCCTGCGCGAGCGCCAGCTCGTCGGCAAGCTGCAGAGCGAGGGCGAGAACCGCTTCTTCCGCGGCGTCAGCGAGTCGCTGGCGCGGCTGCTGGCGCGGCCGGACGGGACGGACCGGTCGAAGAAGCCCTAGGCAGCCATCCCGAGCCCGGTTTCGTGACGGCGGGCGAGGGATCCGCCGACGGCTCGCTGGCCGAACCCCTCGGAACCGCCCTCAACGCTGGTGAGGTGCCGCGAGGGCGCCGGGTGGGAGGCCTCTACGGCTTCGCCTTCACCTTGCGATGTTGTCCTGGGGGGCTCCTGCCCCCCAGGCCC
>JBGASI010000531.1:0-3466 GCA_044229815.1 Vicinamibacteria bacterium
CGACAGCGAGGTCCGCTCGAAGGGGCGCCTGCGCCACCGCCCGAGCGCGAGCCTCGCGGTCGCCCCGGCGCTTCTCCAGTCCTACGCGGGCCGCTACCAGATCGAGAAGGGCCCGTTGCTCGAGGTGTTCGTGGAGGGCAAGCGCCTCATGATCCGGCAGCAGGGCCAGGGCGACGCGGACGAGCTGCTGGCCGAGTCCGTCACGGACTGGAGCGTCCCGAAGTACGACGTCTGGCTCAGCTTCGTGCGAGACGCTTCGGGCAAGGTGACGGGGCTTGCCGGCTACCAGGGAGGGGACTTCACCGCCACGCGAGTCGACTGAGCGCGCGCGACCTCACCCGACCCGGGCTCGGGCACCCGCCTTCTCCAGGGCGGCGATCAGGGCGAGGGCGGGACGCTCTTCCATCGACTCGACCATGACGGCAGGCGTCCTGTCGACGAGCCGGCGCGCTTCCTGCAGCCCGACGTCCAGGTGCTGGCGGATCGCGACGATCGTCGCCAGACGGTCCTGCCCCACGCTCTCGAGCACGACCCGGACCAGCGGAACCGCGACGACGTGTTCGACAACGTCCACCCGCGCGCCGGCGAGCGCGAGGTCCCGGGCAAGCGCGCGCGCCCGCTCCTCGTCGGTGCCCATCTCGATCTCACACGGGGTGCCGTCGAGCGTCGAGCGTGCCTCGGCCGGGCCGAGACGCTCGCCGAGAAGGGCCGCGACGCGCTCCCGGTTGGAGGGCCCCACCCGCAGCACCAGAGAGTACCGGGTCTCGGTCTTCGTGCCGGCTTCCGGGCCGCCGACGATGGTGGCGCCGCAGTATCGGCAGATTCCTTTGCCCCCGCGGAGCCCCTCGAGCAGGGCGTTGCAGTTCGGACAGCGCGGCGTCTCGAGCTTCACAGCCAGACGATAGCGCGGCTCAACGCCGTTCGGGACTTCGCCGCCGCTCGAGGACCTTCCGCAGGAATCGGGCATCCTCGCGGTGGCGTGGGTGGTCGATCCGCTCCTTGATCGCGAGCAGGTCCTCGATGCCGATCCAGCAGGCGCGCGCGCGGCCATAGCTGCCTTCGACTCGCCGCTGCCAGGCGTCGGCAAACGCGAGAGGAGCGGCCTCGCGCAGAAGGTCGATACGGTTCGGAGCCACGCCGAGCTGCAGGATCTCGTCGCTGCGCGACAGGTCCAGCAGGTACGGGCTCCCGAACTCGGCCAGGGCGCCGTTCGCGCGGCTCAGGTTCTCGGGGTGAGGATCGAGCCAGAGGTCGATGTCCTTCGTGAACCGCGGCTTGGCGTGGAAGATGAAGGCCAGCCCGCCGATGATCAGGTAGCGGACGCCGTGCCGGTCGAGGAGGGCGAGGAAGTCCTCGAAGTCCTGGATCGCGTCCACGTCAGGGCTCCCGGCGCTCTCGGCTCGCCTCGACCACCTCGACGTCGCGCCGGATCGCGACCAGGGCCGAAAGACGTTCCTCCGGCGTCCGCGACTGCCAGAAGTCGAGGTCCCAATCCTCGGCATCCTGGTGGTCGGTCGCCCGATGCGCCACCAGCCGTTCCCGGCGCAGCCGGCTGCGCTCCTCGAGGCCGGCGCTCCAGTCGGCGCGGCTGTCTTCCACAGTCCCATTGTACCGGCGGACGACCTGGAAGCAGGGCGGCTCTATCGCCGGAACTCGTAGCGGATCGCCCACTCCTGCAGGCCGTCCGTCTGCACGGGCGCGCTGAGGACCACCTTCATGTTCGTGATCGTGGCCGGCACGGCGCAGGCGGTGTCGGCCTCGTCGAACGGGATCAGCACCTCGGCGGGAACTCCGGGTTGCAGGTTCAAGGGACCGGTCGACCCGCGATAGCAGGCGGTCTTGTTCGTCGCGTGAAGGAACCCGATCGCGTCGAGCACCGGGCCCCCGCTCGCCGAGAGCAGGCGGAAGCGCATCCGCACCCGGCCCCGGCAGCCGCTCGCGTCCGCCCCGCAGCCCGCGATCGTCGCTCCCGGTGCGGGCTCGGCCGCTACGAACGTGATCTCCGTCGGCCCCGTGTGGGTGCCGACCACGACCCCCGTGTCGATCGTGGGTGAGGGAGTGGGGACAGGCGGCGAGGGCCCGCCGATCGGGTTCCCACCGTCGCCGCAGGCGAGTGTGCCAAGAGCCGCCGCCCCCAGCACCCAGACGAGGCCGGATCGACCCATGGAGGCCTCCTCGCCTGATGCTACGCCCCGCGGGCGACCGGCGCGATCCGAGGCGCCGCGTCCGACTAGCGGCCCGCCGCGCCGTTCGGTGCCCAGCGGTAGGTCCGCTCGTGCCAGCCGCTGTTGCCGTACGCGGCCCAGCAGGCGGCCTTGAGTCCCATGCGTCCGCCCCAGCTCGGAGGGGGAGCGCCGGGGATGGTCGGCGTCGCGGCGGCTTCGTCCTTGCCCTTGCCCTTCCTGGCGACGCCGATCGCGACGAGGTCGACGGCGCCCGCGTCGCTGGTCGTCGTACCGAGGTCGGGCTTGTCGAGGCGGATGTAGGCGCCCGAGTTGCTGTTGGCCCAGTTGCCGCTGTCGGTGAGGACCAGCTTCACCGAGAGCTTCTGGCCCGGGACGAGCGTCTGCATGTCGCCCGGTGCCGTCCAGGTCCACGTGCAGTCGAAGGCGCTCGTCCACGCCGCGTCGCCGGGCGGATTGTGGAACACGCTGCCGGCGACGCCGCGCGACGTGATCGCGATCGTCTCCGTGTCGGGCGCCTTGACCGGCGCGCTGTGGCCGCTCTTCTCTCCGTCGAAGACCCAGACGCCCGTGTCCGGGGCCGTCTTCGCTTCCGCGGCCTTCGGCGGCGAGCCGCCGGGCGCGCGGCCGAGGTGTACGGGCACGGTGACCTCCGACTCGAGGCCGGGGAACGAGGCGTCGACCACGGACGCGACGGCGCGCCAGTCGCCCGGGCCTGGGAACGTGTGCTCCTGCACGAGGTCCGGCCCGGTCCACGCCTGCTCTCCGGGAGGACCGCCGTCGAAGGACCACCGCACGCGGAGCGGCGCGCCCGCGGGAGCGCCTTCGAGGCGCGCCGTGAAGCGGAACGTCGTGCGGCCGCTGCTGTCGTCGACGCGGGCCGGCTCGACCCGGAGCCGGGCGCCGGGGTCGCGCAGCACGACGCGGGCGGTCGCGCCGGCGAGGCCCGCGTTGCTGACGACGAGGTGCAGCGTCGTGCCCGGACGTGCCTGGACGCGCGCCGACTGCCCCTCGCTCTCGAACGACGCGCTGGGGACGGGAACGGGGGCACTGTCGCGGACGCCGCTCGGGCGCAGGTACGCGTCCACGCGCGCCCGGCCGCCGCGCAGCCGCGGGACCTCGAGCACGAGCGTGCGCGAGGCGTCGCCTCCGAAGTGGACCGAGTACGGCAGCGCCGAGCAGTCCGTGCCGAGCGCCTCGCCGGCCCTCGGGACGTGGAGGTCGACGGGGTCGAAGGCCTGGCCCGCGGCGAGCGGGCGCTCCTCGGAAAGCGGCCCGCAGCA
>JBGASI010000532.1:0-3457 GCA_044229815.1 Vicinamibacteria bacterium
CGGGGACCGCTGCCCGAAGGACCGGCCGGACGAGCGCCCGCACCGCGGGCGCGACGGCGTCGTCCACAAGGGCCTGCGCCAGCCCGCTAGCCCCGCCGCGGCGGAGGTGGACCCGGCCTCGCCGCGGCACGAGGGCTACCGCATCCCCCGAGTGGTCGTCGACATCTGCGCGGCGCGGCCCATCGACCTCGGGATCCTCGACGGGATCGACTCGATGGGCGGGGCCGAGGGGCCGTGGGGCGGCGGCCGCACCTGCCACCCGGGCCTGCTCGTCGCGGGCACGAACTGCGTGAACACGGACGCGGTCGCGACGGCGCTGATGGGCTACGACCCGCTGGCCAAAGGCGGCAGCGCCCCGTTCATCATCTGCGACAGCTTCCTCGAGCTCGCGGAGCGCAAGGGCCTCGGCAGCCGCGACCTGCGCCGCATCGAGGTGGCGGGCACGCCGATCGAGAAGGCCCGCTTCGACTTCGAACCGCTGCTCCACACCCGTTTCCCGAGGCGGCCGCTGCCGCCGTACCCGCCGAAGCCGCGCGCGTCCTGAGCGGGCGCGCGGCCGGCCGGATTCACCGGAGAGGGCTGGTCCGCCGATGAGCCACAGGCTGGCGAGACGGACGTTCTTCCAGGCCGCGGGCGCTTTCGCGGTTTCCCCCGCCCTCGCGCGCGCGCCGGGCGCCCCCCCCGACTGGCCGCCCGCCGAGGGACCGGGCACGCCGAAGCTCTGCCTCGGTGTCGGCTCGAGCGCCGGGGAGAAGGAGCTGCGCCGGATCCGCCAGATCGGCGTCGAGCACGTGCTGATGGGCGGGCCGCCGATCCCGTGGCAGGAGGACGGCCTGCGCGGGCTCGTCGAGCGCTTCAGGGCCGCCGGCCTGACGGTGGCCAACCTCATGATCGCCGGCTTCCCGAAGACGCTCTATGGGAAGCCGGGCCGCGACGAGGAGATCGACGCCGTGATCGCCTCGATCCGGGCCGCCGGGCGGGCGGGCGTCCCGGTCGTCGAGTACAACTTCTACGCGCACCGTCTCACCGAGGGGTACTACGAGGAGATCGGGCGAGCCGGGGCCGGACTGACCGCCTACGGCTACGACAAGGTCAAGGACCTGCCGCCGCTGCCTGAGGAAGGGGCCCACGACGTCGACGAGATGTGGGCGAACGTCACCTACTTCCTGAAGGCGGTGGTGCCGGCGGCCGAGGCGGCCGGGGTGCGCCTCGCGCTGCACCCGAGCGACCCGCCGGTGCCGCTCAGCCGCGGCTCGGGGCAGATCATGGCGACGCTCGCCGGCTGGAAGCGCCTGGTGTCGATCGTCGACAGCCCGGCGAACGGCATCACCTACGACTGCGGCGTCACGCGCGAGATCGGCAGCGACCCGGTCGAGGTGTGCCGCTGGTTCGGCGAGCGCGACCGGATCAACCACGTGCACTACCGCAACGTGCGGGTGCGGCGCGCCTCGGTCGACTACACCGAGGTCTTCCCGGACGAGGGACAGGTCGACCTGTTCGCGGTGATGCGCGAGCTCGTGCGCCAGAAGTACCCGCGGGCGCTCTACCCGGAGCATCCGCGGGCGCTCGACGCCGACCGCGAGCAGCCGGGCTTCCACCCGTACTACCCCGGCGGCGGCGAGTACGCCGGCCTCGTCTACAACGTCGCCTACGCCAAGGCCATGCTGCAGGCGGCGCTGTCGGTCTGAGGGCGGGCGCGGCTACTGCTTGATGACGGTGCCATCGCGGCGCCGGACCTCGCCCCAGCCGCCGTTGAGCCGCCCGCGTTCGCCCGTCTCCCCGTGCCCGAACGGGTACTTCGCGGCCGCGCGCTCGTCGACCTCGATCCCCCAGCCGGGCGCCTCGTTCGCGTAGAAGTAGCCGTCCTTCAGCTCGGGACAGCCCGAGAAGACCTCGCGGGTCGCCTCGCCGAACGAGCTCGACTCCTGGATGCCGAAGTTGGACGAGGCGACGTCGAGCGTGATGTTGCAGGCGTGGCCCACGGGCGAGACGTCGCCTGGCCCATGCCACGCGGTCTTGACGCCGAACAGCTCCGCCAGCGTCGCCATCTTGCGGCAGGGCGTCAGGCCGCCCGCCTGCGAGACGTGGACGCGGACGTAGTCGATCAGCCGCTCCGCGACCAGCGGGGTCCACTCGTGCGGGCTGTTGAACAGCTCGCCCATCGCGAGCGGCGTCGCGCACTGCTGGCGCACCAGGCGGAACCAGGCGATGTCCTCGGGCGCGAAGGGGTCCTCGAGGAAGAAGAGGCGGAAGCGCTCCACGTCCTTGCAGAAGCCGAGGGCCTGCGTGGGCGACAGGCGCTCGTGCACGTCGTGCAGCAGCTCCACCTCGTCGCCGAGCTCCTTGCGGGCCGCCTCGAGCAGCTGCAGCGCGCGCCGCGCGTAGGCTGCCGGCTCGAACACCGGCGCGGCGTGCAGGGCGCTCACCGCCTGGTCGCCGCGCCGCGAGCCGTAGCCGGCCATGCCGGGCACGCCGACCTGCACGCGGACGTGCCGGAAGCCGCGGGCCAGGATCGCCCGCGCGTTGTCGAGCACCTCGGGGATCTCCGCGCCGCTCGCGTGCGAGTAGCAGTCCGCCGCCTCGCGGACCTTGCCGCCGAGCAGCTGGTACACGGGCAGCCCCGCCTGGCGCCCCTTGATGTCCCACAGGGCCATGTCGACGCCGCTGATCGCGTTGTTGAGGACGGGGCCGTTCCTCCAGTACGAGCTCGCGTACAGGGACTGCCAGGCGTCCTCGATCCGGTCCGCCGGCTTGCCGAGGAGGAAGGGCTTGAGGTAGCGCTCGACCGCCGGCGGCACGAGGTCGGCCCGCTGCGTGAACGTGCCGCAGCCGTAGCCGTAGAGGCCGTCCTGGTCGGTCGTGACCTTGACGACGACGAGCCGCAGGCCCTCCGGCGCGGTGGCGATCGCGCGCACGTCCGTGATCTTCGGCGACGGCAGGCCGCGCAGGGCCCGCTCCACGCGCGCGTCGGCCGCGGCAGCGCGCGTTCCCCACAGTCCCGCCGCCGCCCCGCCCGCGGCGAGCCCGAACGCCTCGCGCCTCTTCATGCGCCCTCCCCCCGGCCGCAGCCGGATTCCCGGGGCTGATGCTATCTCAGCGCCGCGCCAGCGCCTGGAACGACGGCGTCGACCACTCGGCGTAGGACCCGTCGGCCCGCCTCTCGACGAGCCGCGCCGCCAGGCCCTCGCGTGTCGCGAGGGCGCGCGCCTCCGTGGGGCCGAGCACGAGGAGGGCCGTGTCGAGCGCGTCCGCCCATACCCCGTTCGGATCCACTACCGTGACCGAGGCGAGCCCGTGGTCGACGGGCTCGCCGCTGCGCGGGTCGAGGGTGTGGCTGCGCCGGCGCCCCTGCTCGTCGGTCCAGAAGGCGCGGTAGTCGCCGGAGGTCGTGACCGTCACGTCGTCGACCTCGAGCACCGGCCTTCGCGCCGCCCTTGCGCCGGCCGGCGACTCGACC
>JBGASI010000533.1:0-3445 GCA_044229815.1 Vicinamibacteria bacterium
ATCGTGGGCGCGCGCGCGCCGGAGCAGGTGGACGGCTGGATCGCGGCGGCCACGGTCCGGCTCGACGCGCAGGACCTCGCGGCGATCGAGACCGCCATCGCCGGCACCGGCGCGGGCAGCGGCCCGGCGAGGCCACCCGCGGCCTGACGCCAGGCAAACGAAAAGACCCGGGGGCCGAAGCCACCCGGGTCGGGTTTGGGCCAGAGGCCCGTCGCGCCTTCAGGGCGCGACCTTGGTTGTGTCAGGACGGGGACCCGAAGGTCCCTTCGAAGGCGGGTGGCGTGTTGCTCTCTGCCATCAGCACCCTCCGCGGCGTTCGCCGCATGCCGTCATCCGACTCGCCCTGCCTGCCCGGCCCTTCCTCTGCGGCTGACATCACCGCGAGGCCGAGCACCTGATTGAAAGATGGACCCCGCCACCGCGTCTGTCAACGGAGAAGTTGTGAACGTTTCGCGTGGCGAAGACCACGGGCCCCGAAACGAGGCCGCGGCCGGAGAATGTGAGGCACTTCGCCCCAGTCGCCGGCTCGCGACCGGGTTCGATGCCTCTATACTGCCGGCGACCCGTCGCTTCCACGCGCCTGCCTTGGAGACACCTGACCCGTTCCCGGCATTCTTCGCCGCTCTCGAAGCGCGGCAGCGCGGCGAGCTGTCGTTCCAGGAGATCCGCCGCGCGCTGCAGGCCCTCTCGTCGCTCTACGTGGAGCGACGGGAGAGGATCGCCGGCGGCCACGCGCTCGACGGCGCCGGCAAGCGCGCGGCGTTCGCGCTCTACTACGGCCCGCTGCACTTCCTGCTCGTGCGCGAGATCGCGCGCGCGCTGGGCGCGTGGCTCGCGACGCCGCGCCGCCTCGTCGATCTCGGCTGCGGCACCGGCACGTCCGGCGCGGCGTGGGCCCTCGCGAGCGCGACGCCGGCCGTGGCCGACGGCGTCGACTCGAGCGGCTGGGCCGTGGCGGAGGCGCGCTGGACGCTGCGGCAGCTGGGCCTGCGCGGCGAGGTGACGCGCGGCGACGCCGCGAGCGCCGCTCTGCCGAAACCGCCGGCCGGCGTGCTGGCGGCCTTCACCGTGAACGAGCTCGAGGACGCGGCCCGCGCGCGGCTGCTGCCGCGCCTGTTGCAGGCGACGGCGGAAGGCTCGCCGGTGCTGGTCGTGGAGCCGATCTCGCGCCGCGTCAGCCCGTGGTGGCCCGAGTGGGCCGCGGCCTTCCGGGCCGCCGGCGGGCGCGAGGACGACTGGCGCTTCCGGCCCGCCCTGCCCGAGACGCTGGCGCTGCTCGGCAAGGCCTCGGGCCTCGACGCTCGGGAGATCACCGGCCGCTCGCTGGCCCTCGCCGGCGGCGTGGGCCGAGGAGGTTCGAGATGAGAGGCCTCGCGATGAGCCTGATGGGCGCCCTCGCCACGGCGGCGCTGGCGGTCGCGGGTGAGCCCGCGCCGCCGCGCTCGATCGCAGCGTGGGACGCGCTCGCCTACGGTCACCAGCGGGCCGTCGTGCGCGTCGACGCGCCCGCCGACGCCGTGGTCGTGGAGATCCCCTGGCGACGGCGCGACACGAAACCCGAGGAGAAGGACATCGTCGTGATCGACGCCGCGAGCGGCCTGCGCGTCGCGGACATGGCGCGCGTCGCGATCACGCGCGAGTCGGGCACGCTCGCCTTCGCCCCGCGGACGGCACCCGGCGACTACTTCGTCTACTACCTGCCCTTCCAGCTGACCGGGCGCTCGAACTACCCGAAGGTCGAGTACCCGAGGCCGGTCGACTGGGCCGACGGCGCGTGGCAGGAGCGCCACGGCCTCGCGCCCGGGCAGCTGGCTTCCGGCGCCTGGCGGGCGCTGCCGAGGGCCCGTGTCCTCGCGCTGCAGGCGAGCGACGCGCACGACGCCCCCACGGAGATGGAGGAGATCGCGAGCGCGGACGAGACGCGCGCGCTGCTCGCCGCCCACCCGGGCGCGGCCTTCCTGCTCTTCCCGGAGGACCGCGCGCACGCCGTCCGCATGAGCGGCGACCTGCCGCGGCGCTGGACGCTGCGCGCCGCCGGGGCGCCGATCACGATCGACGCGCGACCCGGCGAGTTCGTGAGCGCGCAGCTCGGCCTTCTGGCGGTCGACCGCGACCTCGAGTCCGTGACGGTCGAGACGGGCGACGTGCGCGCGCGCGACGGCCGCACGCTCGTGGCCGGCGTGGCGGTCCACTCCTTCGCGACGCGCGGGGTCGACTGGACCGGAGCGGGCTTCCAGCGGCCGCTGCGCGTCGCCAGGGGCAGCGTGCAGGCTCTTTGGCTCGGCTTCCCGATCCCGGTCGACGCCGCACCCGGCGAGTACACGGCCGAGGCGCGCGTTCTCGCGAGCGGCCTGCCGGCGCAGGCGGCGGGCTTCGTCCTGCGCGTCGCGGGCACGCCGATCCCGGCCGGCGGGGACGACGAGCCCGAGCGGCTCTCGCGCCTGCGCTGGCTCGACTCCCGCCTCGCCCAGGACGACACGATCGTGCCCCCCTACACCGCCGTCGTCGCGAAGGGCCGCACGCTCGAGGTCCTCGGCCGCGCGCTCGAGCTCGACGCCTCCGGTTTCCCGCGCGCGATCCGCAGCCGCTTCACGCCGGACGTGACGTCCGCCGGCGGGACGCCGCGCGAGATCCTGACCGCGCCGATCGCGCTCGTGGTGGCCGGGGCGGACGGCCGGCCGCTCGCCTTCGCGCACGCGCCGCGGCCGCCCGTCCTGCGGGGAGCGGGCGCGGCGGAGTGGGCCACGAGCAGCCGGAAGGGCGCGCTCTCGGTCGAGACCCGCGGCCGGCTCGAGTTCGACGGCACGATCGAGTACACGGTCGCGCTGCACGCCGGCGAGGCGAGCGAGGTCGGCGACGTGCGGCTCGAGCTGCCGCTGCGCGCGGAGGCGGCGCGTTACGCGATGGGGCTCGGCTGGAAGGGCGGCGCGCGCCCCGAGCGGCTCGAGTGGGCCTGGGACGTGGCGAAGAAGAACCAGGACGCGCTCTGGGTCGGGGACGTGAGCGGCGGGCTGCAGCTGACGCTGAAGGACGAGCGCTACGAGCGGCCGCTCAACACGAACTTCTACCTGTCCAAGCCCCTCGTGCTGCCGGCCTCCTGGGGCAACGCGGGACGCGGCTACTGCCGGCTCGGCGCGGAGGGCGGCGCCTACCTGGTGCGCTGCGGCAGCGGGGCGAGGCGGCTGGAGAGGGGCGAGACGCAACGCTACGACTTCCGGCTCGCGCTCACGCCCTTCAAGCCGATCGACACCGACGCGCAGTGGCGCACGCGTTTCTACCACCGCTACGCGCCGCTCGCCGAGGTGCAGGCGGCCGGCGCCAACGTCGTCAACGTCCACCACGCGACGCCGGTGAACCCCTACATCAACTACCCGTTCCTGCGCCCCGCCGCGATGAAGGCCTACGTGGACGAGGCGCACGCGCGCGGGATGAAGGTGAAGATCTA
>JBGASI010000031.1:0-15645 GCA_044229815.1 Vicinamibacteria bacterium
ACTGCCTCCGGAAGAACCAGGCGACCGCGTAGGCGCCGCCGAAGATGCACAGCATCGCGGCCCAGCTGCCGAGGTTGAGCAGCGAGCCGCCGGTCAGGGCCTGGCCGCTCGTGCAGCCGCGGGCGAAGGTCGCGCCGATGGCCATGAGGGCGCCGCCCACGAACGCGAACGCGAGGCGGGTCCCGACCGAGACGCGCGGGCCCTTCTCCACGACGCCCGCGACGCGGCCTGCGAGCAGGCCCGAGACGAGCGCCCCGACCAGCACGCCCGCCACCTCGAAGACGAGCCAGGCCTTGAGCGGGTGCGTCCCCTCCTCGAGGTAGACCGAGAGGAACTCGTTCGAGCGGGCGTAGCCGGGGGCCGCGAGCGAGACGAGCCACGCGATGCCCGAGTTGAAGGCCCCGGACGCGCCGAGCCCGCGGCCCACGAGCACGAAGGCCGCGAGCAGCACCAGGCCGAGGCCGATCCCGGCGAGGTACGGGTTCATGTACGGCTGGGCCTCGCGCGCCTTCCCGGCCTTCGTCTCGTGAACGACGTCGTGAGTGAGGGACGCCATGCTTCCTCCGTTAGGACAGCCGCGGCCAGTGGCTGTACTGGCCGGCGTAGACGATGACGAAGCGCAGGGCGAGACCGCCGAGCAGGACGAGGATGGGCGCGATGGGAGTGTGGATGACGCGGTGGCTGACGGCTAGGGACTGGATCGCGAGCGGCAGCACGATCCCGAGCCCCACGACGCCGACCCAGAAGACGGCGGTGAAGGGCCCGCCCAGGACGAGGCGCGCGGCCCCGGCGTGAGCCTCGCTTGAGGAGAGCAGGCCGATCAGCAGCATGCCGATCAAGGCGAGCTCGATCACCAGGAACAGGTTGTCGAGCCAGGCCAGCTGTCGCCGCTCCTCCGGCTCCGGCGAGGCCCAGTGGGCGAAGGCGGCGCTCGACGAGAGCCCGGAGGCCAGGAACAGCGGGCCCAGGAGGCCGCTCGACCAGAGCGGCCGGGCGCCGAGCGCCGAGAGCAGGATGCCGGTGTAGATGCCGAGCGCGATCCCGGTCGCCATCGAGACGAAGCCGAGCGCGCGTCGCGCTCGCGGGTCGTCCGCGAGGCGCCGCGACAGCGGGCCGAGCGCGGGCAGCAGGCGGACGAGCCCCGCCGGGGGCTCCAGGAGCACGGCGGCCGCGAGCACGGGGTAGACGAGGAGCAGGATCCAGGCCCCCCACGACATGGGAGACCAGGGCTTCATCGTCAGGTAAAGCCGCCAGACGTACGCCTTGTGGCCGAGGTCGAGGAAGAGGGCCAGCATGCCGAGGGAGATCGTCCCGAGCCCCAGCATGAAGAGGCCGCTCGAGGCGAGGGAGAACGTCGGGTGCGAGCCGGCGCTGCGCCGCCCGCGCCAGAGCGCCCAGCCGGAGAGGACCATGATCCCCGCGGTGAAGCCGCCGAGGAAGAGGTAGACCGGGATCTCCCAGCCCCAGACGTGCAGGTGCGGGTCGGTGGCCGGGCTGTGCGCGGTCGCGACGAACTCGGAGAAGGCAGGGCTCATCGCTACTCCAGGTAGAAGATCCGGGGCCGCGTGCCCGCCTCGGTCAGCACCGCGTGGTGCTTGCGGGAAGCGAGGAGGCGGCTCACGTCGGACTCGGGAAGGTCGAGGTCCCCGAAGTGCATGCAGCGGGTGGGGCAGACCGCGACGCAGGCCGGGGCCTGGCCCTGCTCCACCCGGTGGATGCAGAAGGTGCACTTGTCGGCGTAGCCCTCGGGGTGCACGTAGCGCGCGTCGTACGGGCAGGAGGCGAGGCAGGCCTTGCAGCCGATGCACTCTCCCGGCGTGACGAGGACGACACCGCCCCAGTCGTGGACGTGGCTCGCCCCGGTCGGGCAGCAGGTCACGCAGGGCGGGTTGTCGCAGTGGTTGCAGCGCTCGGACTGGATCGTGAGCGACAGCTGCGGGTAGCGGCCCTTCGTGGCGTACGTGATCCAGTCGCGGTTCATCCCCTCAGGGGTCTGGTTCTCCGTCTTGCAGGCGACGACGCAGTCCATGCAGCCGACGCAGCGCCGCGTGTCGATGACCATGCCGAGGCGGGCCACCTCAAGCCTCCCGTTCGAGCGTCACGAAGTTGACGTTCATGCCCGTGCCGCCCATGAGCGGGTCGGTCGCGTAGCGGGTGACGAGCTGGGAATCGCTCGCCCCCTTGCCGAGCGCGCGGCGCAGGCCCTTCGCGGTGTGGCCGAAGCCGTGGACCATGTAGACGCAGTCGGCGCGGATCGCCTGGGTGGCCCTCACCCTGATCGGGTTCGACACGACGCCGTCCTGGTTCCTCAGCCGAACGCGGTCGCCCGTGGCGAGCCCCGCGCGCTCGGCCACGTCTGCGTTCAGCCAGACCTCGTTCTCCGCCATCGCCTGGGCGAGGACGGGGTTCGTCTGGGTGCGGCTGAACGTGTGGACGGGAGCGCGGCCGAAGAGCAGGCGGAACGAGCCCGGCGGTCCGGCCGCCGGCCGCTCGAACCGCGGCACGGGGTCGAAGCCGGCGTCCTTCAGCTGGACGGAGTAGAACTCGATCTTCTTCGAAGGAGTGGCGAACGCCGGGACGACACCCTCTTCGAGGTAGACCGGCGGCTGGGGACCGCGCGCGAGGCCCTGCTTCTGCAGCTGCGCCAGGCTGAGGCCGGCGCCCTTCAACCGGTGGTCGAGGTACTCCTCGATCGTCTTCCAGGGGTAGAAGGCCTCGAGGCCGAGCTTGCGCGCGAGTTCCCGCGCGATCCACCAGTTCGGCTTCTGGTCGTGCGGCGCCTCGACCACGGGCTGGCGCAGCGCGACGAACGGCTCGCGGAACAGCTCCACGTTGAGCTCGTCGTGCCGCTCGAGGTAGGTGGCCTCCGGCAGCACCACGTCGGCCCAGCCGGCCATCTCGCTGCCCACGACGTCCACCACCACCAGCAGGTCGAGGGCCTGGATGGCGCGGATCGTCTCGGCCTCGTTCGGCAGGGCCTGGAGCAGGTTCGTGGCGTAGACGAGCCAGCCCTTCACCGGGTAGGGCTTTGCGGAGATGGTCGCCTCACGGATGCCGGTGGTGAGGGCCTCGCTCGCGAAGGGGAAGCGATGGCCGGGGTTGTCCACCTTGCCCTTTGCGGACGCGGGGTAGGGCGGGTACGGGTAGGCGGGGACGCTCATGCTCGCCGGCTGGTAGAAACCGCCCTTGCGGCCCCAGCTGCCGAGCAGCGCGTTGAGCAGCGCGATCGCGCGCGAGCGCTGCGCGTCGTTGCCGTACCAGCTCGTGTGCCGTCCCGGGTGCACGAGGGTCGCCGGCCGGTGCCGCGCCATCTCGCGCGCCGTCTCGCGGATCACGGCGGGCTCGATGCCCGTCTCGGGGTAGGCCCACTCGGGGGTGAAGGCGGCCACCTCCGCGGCGAAGGCCTCGAAGCCGAAGCCGTGCGCGGCGACGTAGTCCCTGTCGTAGAGGCCCTCGCTGACCAGCACGTTCATCCAGGCGAGGACGAGCGCGGTGTCGGTCCCCGGCCGGACCGGCAGGTAGTGCTTCGCCTTGGAGGCGGCGATCGAGAAGCGCGGGTCGGCGACGATGATCGTCGCCCCGTTGCCGATCGCCTCCGCGAACTCCTGCACCTGCGTGTTGTGCATGTTCTCGCCGAGGTGCGAGCCGATCAGGACGAGGCAGCGGGCGTTCCTGATGTCGGTGCGCTCGGGCGAGCCGATGCCCTCGCCGAACGTCAGCTCGAAGCCGACGTCGCGCGGCCCGCGGCACTGCGCGAAGGACGGCGCCGCCAGGTTGACCGCGCCGTAGGCCTTCAGGGTGTGCTTGAGAAACGTGCCGCCGAGACCGTGGCTGAACAGCGCGACCGCCTCCGGGCCGTGCTCGGCCTTGATCTTCTGCAGCTTCCCGGCGACGTGGCCCAGGGCCTCGTCCCAGGTGACCTCGGTCCACCGCTCCTCGCCCCGGACGCTGGCGCGCAGGAGCGGGGCGCGCAGCCGGTCGCTGTCGAAGTGGGCGCCGACGCCGCCGGTGCCGCGCGGGCAGAGGCGGCCGCGCGAGAGCGGGTCGTCCGGGTTGCCCTCGATCTTCCACAGGACGCCGTCTCTCACCGTCGCGAGGGCGTTGCACCTCCAGAAACACAGGTCGCAGATCGTCGGGACGGTGCGGATGCCCTGCTCCAGCGGCACGCGCGCGCCGCTCAGGCGGCCCAGCGGGGCGACCGCGCCGGCGGCGGCCAATCCGACGCTGGCCGTGCTGATCTTCAGGAAGCGGCGGCGAGAGACGTTGTGCATGGGCGACTCCGTCAGGCCACGCAGCAGGTCACGTGCCAGGGCTGCGAAACGCCGTCTGAGGTCGTCCAACCGCCCGGGGACGAACGGTTAGCCGCCTGGCGGCGAGGCGGTCAACCGCCTGGAGACGAACGGCGAGTCATCGGAGAGCCCTGGGGACTTGCGATCGGAGACGGCTACGCCTGTTCCCAGCTTTCTTCCTCCTCGGGGGGTTCCACCCCCCGAAGCCCCCGGGTTGCGTCGATTGAACGAAAGGTTTGCGGCGGCGAAACGGTTACCAGGCGACCCGAGGCCCGGCCCGCAGCGGCCTCAGCGCCCGGCGAGCTGCGCCTCGAAGGCGTCCGGCGTGAGCGCTTCGAGCGACGGCACGACCAGGTCCGCCTCGAGCCTCGGGTGGTGCTCGGACAACACGCCGATCGCGCGCATGCCGGCGCGACGCGCCGCTTCGAGGCCGGCCGGCGCGTCCTCGACGACCACGCAGCGCGCCGGGGGCAGCTCGAGCCGGCGCGCGGCCTCGAGGAAGATGGCGGGGTCGGGCTTGCCGCGGCCGACCTCGTCCGCCGAGACCACGCAGTCGAGGTTGCGGCCGAGCGCCGGGATCGCCTCGAACACGGCGTCGATGTTGGGCCGCGGGGCCGAGGACGCGAGGGCCTGCCGCCAGCCCGCGGCACGCAGCCTGACGAACCAGGCGAGCGCGCCGGGGAGCAGCTCGAGGCCCTCCTCTCGCAGCAACTGCCGGTAGGCCCGCTCCTTCGTCTCCGCCACCTGCTCCATCCACTCGGCGGCGAGGCCGGCCCCGAAGAGCTCGCGCAGGATCTCGTCGTTGCGCTTGCCGAACGTGTTCGCGAAGTCGGCCGGCGTCACGGCCCGGCCCTGCGCGGCCAGCGTGTCGCGCCAGGCGATCCAGTGGTGCCCGGCGGAGTCGATCAGCGTCCCGTCGAGGTCCCACAGCACGCCGCCCGGCTCCGCCATCGCGTCCTCCCGCTCCCGCCGTCCCTCGCCGGCGCACGGCAAACCCGACGAGTCTAGCAGCCGCCGCCCGCCGGTCGCCACGCGAGCGAGCCTGGTGCGCTACACTCTGAGCGCGCAGGCGTGCGCCCGCGCGGCGCCCACGGCTCGGCGCAGGCAGAGAAGGGGGGACGATGACGGCTCGCAGCTTCGTGACGACGGCCACTCTGGCACTGCTCCTCGCGCCCGGCGTGGCCGGGGCCCAGGACGGCCTCGCCGGCCGATTCACGGTGGCGTTCGAGATCGGGACCCAGTCCGAGCTCGCCGGCGACCAGATGGCCTCGAGCCAGGGCACCCTGATCGGCAAGCCCGTGTCGGTGGACTCGAAGCGCTACCGCGACGTCTACCGGCCGGACCTGCGGCTGCAGGGCACGGTCGGCTACGGGCTGAGCAACCGGGTCGAGCTCGTCGCGCGCGGGTCCTACTACAACGCCGACGGCGTCGGCATCGAGGCGGGCTCCTTCGACGGCCGCCAGCTCTTCGTCTTCTTCGACGACACCGACCTGCCGCGCCCCTACAAGGAGTACGGCGGCGAACTGGCCCTGCGCTACTACATCGCCCCGCGCAGCCGGCTCAAGTCCTACCTCGGCCCCGTCGTCGGCTTCCGCAGGGTCAGCGACCTGCTGGTTTCCTTCTCGGTGCCCGACGCGGGCACCGCGGTCCTCAACGTGCCCTTCTCGAAGAAGGCCACCGTGCCGGTCTTCGGCCTCGACCTCGGCTTCACGTTCGCGCTCACGGAGAAGCTCTACGTCGGCGTCAACACCGGCCTGCGCTACCAGTCGGCGGCAGGGCAGGAGAACGCGGTCGAGGGCCTGCCCGGGTTCGACGACGCCGGGGGCCGCTGGTCGGCCCCGGTCGTGGCGATGCTCGGCGTCCGCTTCTGACGCGGCCGCGGCGGCGCCGCGGCCGCCTTCAATCTTGACTTTCTTGTACGGATTGATAGGCTGGTCTGCGCCATGAGCACCAAGCCCTTCGACGACCTCGCCCAGTCCGAGTACCAGGCCGGCTTCGTCACCGACATCGACTCCGAGACCCTGCCGCCGGGGTTGAGCGAGGACGTGGTGCGCGCGCTCTCCGCGAAGAAGGGCGAGCCGGGCTGGATGACCGACTGGCGGCTCAAGGCCTACCGGCACTGGCTCACGATGAAGGAGCCGAGCTGGTCGAACGTGCGCTACAACCCGATCGACTACCAGGCGATCTCCTACTACTCGGCGCCCAAGCAGCGCAAGGACGCGCCGAAGAGCCTCGAGGACGTCGACCCGAAGCTGCTCGAGACCTACGAAAAGCTCGGCGTCCCGCTGCACGAGCGCGCGAAGCTGGCGGGCGTCGCGGTCGACGCCGTCTTCGACAGCGTGTCGGTCGCGACCACGTTCAAGGCGAAGCTGAAGGAAGCGGGCGTCCTGTTCTGCTCCTTCTCCGAGGCCGTGCGCGAGCACCCGGAGCTGGTGCGCAAGTACCTGGGCTCGGTCGTGCCGGCCACCGACAACTTCTTCGCGGCGCTCAACTCGGCGGTGTTCTCGGACGGCTCCTTCGTCTTCGTGCCGAAGGGCGTGCGCTGCCCGATGGAGCTGAGCACCTACTTCCGGATCAACGCCTCCAACACCGGCCAGTTCGAGCGCACGCTGATCGTGGCCGAGCCGGGCGCCTACGTCAGCTACCTCGAGGGCTGCACGGCCCCGATGCGCGACGAGAACCAGCTGCACGCGGCGGTCGTCGAGCTGGTGGCGGAGCAGGATGCGCAGATCAAGTACTCGACGGTGCAGAACTGGTACCCGGGCGACAAGGAAGGCAAGGGCGGCATCTACAACTTCGTCACCAAGCGCGGCAAGTGCGCCGGCGCCCGCGCGCGCATCTCCTGGACCCAGGTGGAGACGGGATCCGCGATCACCTGGAAGTACCCCTCCTGCATCCTGCAGGGCGACGAGTCGGTGGGCGAGTTCTACTCGGTCGCGGTCACGGCCAACTACCAGCAGGCCGACACCGGCACCAAGATGATCCACGTCGGGAAGAACACGCGCAGCACGATCGTCTCCAAGGGCATCTCGGCCGGGCACGGCCAGAACGCCTACCGCGGGCTGGTGCGGATCGGCCGGGGGGCCGACGACGCGCGCAACTACTCGCAGTGCGACTCGCTGCTGATCGGCGACCAGTGCGGCGCGCACACCTTCCCCTACATCGACGTGCAGAACTCCTCCGCCCAGATGGAGCACGAGGCCACGACCTCGAAGATCAGCGACGACCAGCTGTTCTACTTCCTCTCCCGCGGCATCGCCCAGGAGGACGCCGTCAACATGATCGTCAACGGCTTCTGCAAGGAAGTGCTCAAGGAACTGCCGATGGAGTTCGCCGTCGAGGCCCAGAAGCTGCTGGGCGTGAGCCTCGAGGGCGCGGTCGGCTAGCGCCTGGCGCTCAGCGCTCGGCGTTGAGCACGACGCCGACCAGCTTCACGTCCTTGAGCATCGCCGCGGCGCGGTGCACCAGCGCCCGCGGGCTGCGCCGCGCCCGCACGTTGAAGACGAGGCCGTCGAGCAGTTCCTGGACGGCCGGCTCGCCGTAGGGCAGCAGCGGCGGGCAGTCGGCGATCACCCAGTCGAAGACGCGGTCGATCGCCCGCAGCAGGGAGTCGAAGCGCGGCGAGTCGACCGCGTCGGACAGGCCGACGGGGGTTCCCGCGCCGGCCGTCAGCGCCCAGAAGCCGCCCGGGTGCCGGCGCAGCACCGGCGTCTCGCCGTCGCCCTTGAGGTAGCGGCGCAGGCCGAGCTCGGGCGGCGCCAGGCCCAGCGCCGCGTCGACGCCCGGCAGGCCGAGGTCCAGCTCGAGCAGCAGCACCCTGCGCCCGCGGTCGGCGGCCAGCGCCCGCGCCAGGCCCAGCGCCACCGTTGTGCTGCCGTCGCCGCGGGCCGCGCTGATCACGCCCACCCGCCGCAGCCGGCGGTCCCGGCCGAGCGCCCGCAGCCGGGCCGCGAGCAGGGAGAACTCCGCGCCCTGGCGCGAGCGCTCGTCTAGCACCACGCGGCCGAGCGGCGTCGGCGCGGGAAGGACGGTGTCCTCCTCGAAGGCGGGCAGGTACTCGACGACCGGGATCGCGGGCTCGCCCGGACTGCTCACGCCCGTGCCCGGCGGCGCAGCCGGGCGTAGAAGCCCAGCCGCTCGAGCTCGGTCTCGTGGCGCTGCGTCGCGTGGCGGATCGGCTCGACGGCGCCCTCCTCGCTCAGCTGCAGCGCCTGCGTGGTGAAGGCCAGGCTCCAGGCGGCCACCGCGCCGACGGCGCGCCGCGGCAGCCGCTCGCGGCGGGCGACGTGCACGATCACGCGGCCGAGCGGCGTGACGTGGAAGACGCGCAGCAGGTCCTCGTCGATCGACACGCTCTCGTGGGTCGAGTGCAGAATGCGCGTCGTCTCCTCGGTGCCCGCCTCGGTCTCGACGAGCTGTGCGACCGCCGACAGGGCCCAGGCCAAGAGGTCGGGGTCGACGCTGCGGCTCTGGTCCGACCACAGCACGCGCCGCGTCGTCTGGTCCATGATGAGCTGGTCGAGGCGGTGCAGCGCGTCGTCATGCTGCATGTCGACCTGCCGGCGCACCAGCTCGCGGTCCTCGTCGCGCGCCAGCGCGTGCGGCAGCGCCGACTCGATCTTGCGCAGCGCCTGCCCCTTCTCGGTGATCACCGTCGTCACCGTGAACTTCGGCTGGGCGGTCGCCTCGGTCAGCACGACCAGGGAGCGTCCGCGCGCCTCGACCCGCGTGTAGCGGCCGAAGCCGAGGCTCGGCTTCGAGGGGTGCACTTCCTCGCGCACGTGCGCTTCCAGGTCGTCCGGCGGCGGCCCCGCGGCGGGCTCGGCCTGGAGCGCGCGGTTCGGCCGCGTGACACCGGTTTCCGGCGCGGGACCGGGCCCCTTGTCGGGCACCGGGGCGAAGACGTGCCGCCGCGGCAGCGCCGACGTGCTCGTGGTGTGCGCCGCGGCGATGATCGGCAGCGTCGGCGAGACGACGTCGCTCGGGGGCGGCGGCTCGAGCAGCGCCGGCGGGCCGGGCAGCGGGCCCGGCTGCGGGGCGGCCGGCGCGGGCTCACCCTTGGCTTGCGCCGGCGTCGGCGCCGGACGGTCGAACAGCGAGCGGGCCTTCTCGACCAGCTCGCGCAGGGGGAACGGCTTGACCAGGAAGGCGTCGGCGCCCGCCTCCAGCACCGAGCGGATGCGGGCCTCCGAGCGCACGGCCGACAACGCCACGAAGGGCACGGCCTCCAGCCCCGGCGTCGTGCGCAGCGCCCGCAGGAAGCGCTCGCCGTCCATGTCGGGCATCAGCACGTCGCTGACCACGCAGTCCGGGCGGATCTCCGAGACCTTCTCGAGCGCGGCTTTCCCCGTGGGGAAGCTCCAGGTCTGGAACTCCGGGGCCCGGAACGCCCGCTCGAGCAGCATCCGGACCTTCGGGTCGTCGTCGACCACGACCATGCGCCGCGGAACGCTCATTCGGTCACTCGTGCCTGAAAGATGTGCATCCGTCGCTGCCGGAGGGAACCGAAATCTTCGCAGAGCGGCGGGTGCGCGGTCAATCGGCGGGAAGACGGGGTATGATCCGGCTCACAACGCCATGTTCATCGTACGCTGGGACGGTGGTGCGCCGGTCGACAAGGGCGAGTGGATCGAGGTCCTGCGCTCGACGCTCGCGTCGGAGCTCGGCTCCTACCGGGTCGTGTTCCACCCGGGAGACGGAGGCTGGCGTTTCGCGGTGGAGTGGCGCGAGGACGAGCAGTTCGACGACCAGGGCCTGATCGCCAACAGCCCCGACAGCGTCGCCTACAACATCCTGCACGGCCTGCTCGACGCCGGGAAGCCGATCGAGCCCGGCTGGCAGCCTCCCGCCGGCGAGCCCGCCTGAGGGAGCCGCCCGCTCAGGGGCGCGTCTTCTTCGCGAGCCGGACCACCGAGCCGCCGTTGCGCGGGAAGACGAACGAGACCCGGTCGGTGAAGCAGCGCATGTAGAAGATGCCCCGGCCGCTGCCGCGCTCCAGGTTCGCCGTGGCGCACGGGTCGGGGACGCGTTGGGGGTCGAAGCCGGGCCCGCGGTCGCGCACGGTGATGACGAGGCCCTGGGGCGTCAGGTGCAGGGCGATGCGCGTCGGGTCGCCCTGCGGGCTGCACCCGTGACGAAAAGCGTTCACCACCGCCTCGCGCAGGGCCACGCCGACGAACACAGCGTCGTCGGGCTCGAGGCCGCCCGCCCGGCCCATGCAGACGGCCAGGTCCTCGATGTGGTCGAGGGCCGCCTCGCCGTCGGGCCCGGGCGGGAGCACGAAGCGGGCCGACCAGGTCCCGTCCCCCGGGCGGCGGCGAAACCGCCCCAGGCGAAGGGCCTCAGCATCGAGGTCGGCCATGGGAACCACGTCATTATGGACGAGTTCCGCCGGTCCCCATGTTCCGCAAAACCGCGCGGGCCTCCAGGCACGTGACCTCGGGCAGGTGAGCTCCGAGCAACCTTGACTTTTTTGTACTGATTGCTATGCTGCGGAGTGGACCCGGGATGAGCCCGGCCACCCCAGCGGTGAAGCGACCTCCCATGCTCGAGATCAAGAACCTCCACGCGAGGGCCGGCGACAGCGAGATCCTGCGCGGGCTCGACCTCTCGGTCGGGCCCGGCGAGGTCCACGCCATCATGGGCCCCAACGGGTCGGGCAAGAGCACGCTCGCCCACGTTCTCGCCGGGCGTCCCGGCTACACGGTGACGGCCGGAGAGGTGCTGTACAAGGGCAAGGACCTGCTCGCGCTGTCTCCCGAGCTGCGGGCGCGCGAGGGCGTCTTCCTCGCGTTCCAGTACCCGGTCGAGATCGCGGGCGTCAGCAACGTCTACTTCCTCAAGGCCGCGCTCAACGCCATCCGCAAGCACCGCGGCGAGGGCGAGCTCGACGCCGTCGAGTTCCTGCAGCTCGTCAAGGAGAAGGCGCGCTTCGTCGAGCTCGACGAGGACCTCGTGAAGCGCGCGGTGAACGAGGGCTTCTCCGGCGGCGAGAAGAAGCGCAACGAGATCTTCCAGATGGCCGTGCTCGAGCCGGCGCTGGCGGTGCTCGACGAGACCGACTCCGGTCTCGACATCGACGCCCTGCGCATCGTGGCGGGCGGCGTCAACCGCCTGCGCGGTCCCGGCCGCTCGATGCTGCTGGTCACCCACTACCAGCGCCTGCTCAACTACATCGTGCCCGACTTCGTGCACGTGCTCGTGGACGGGCGCATCGTCCGCTCCGGCGGCAAGGAGATGGCGCTCGAGCTCGAGGACAAGGGCTACGCCTGGCTCGAGAAGGAGCCGGCCGCGGCTCCGTCCCGTTGAGCGCGGCGATGAACGCGCTGGCCGAGGACAGGGACGCGCTGCGCTCGAGCTTCGAGCGCTTCGCGGCCGCGCACGCCGCCTCCGATCCGGGCTGGCTGCGCGAGCGGCGCACCGCCGCCTTCGCCCGCTACGTCGAGACGGGCCTGCCCGGGCCCCGCGACGAGGCCTGGCGCCACACGCCGAGCGCCGCGCTGACGAAGACGCGTTTCGAGCCGGCCCCCGCCGCCCCGCCGGACGCGGCCGCGCGCGCGCGGGTGCCGGAGCTCGACGGCCCCCTGGCCGTCCTGGTCAACGGACGTCTGGTCCCCGAGCTGTCGCGCCTCGACGGCGTGCCCGGGCTCGAGCTGGTCGGCCTGCACGACCTGCTGCGGCGTGAGCCGTCGGCCCTCGAGCCGCTCTTCGGCCGCGTCGTCGCCGCCGGCGTCTCGGTCTTCGCGCAACTCAACACCGCCTTCGCCGCGGACGGCGTCGTCGTGCGCATCGCGCCCGGGACGGTCGTGCCGCGACCGATCCACGTCGTGCACCTCGCGGCCGGCGCCGCCGCGCCGAGCGTCTCCTACGCGCGGGCGCTGGTCGTGGCCGGTCGCGGCAGCGAGGCCACCCTGGTCGAGACCTTCGCCGGGGGAGACGGCCGGGAGTACCTCGTCAACGCCCTGACCGAGGTCGCGCTCGAGGACGGCGCGCGCCTCGACCACTGCAAGTTGCAGCGCGAGGGCGATCTCGGCCTGCACGTGGCGACCCTGGCCGTGCGGCTCGCGCGCCAGGCGCGCTTCAGCGACCACTCGCTCGCGCTCGGTGCGGCGCTGTCGCGCAACGACGTGGACGTGCTCCTGGAGGGCGAGGGCGGCCTCGTCGAGCTCGACGGCATCTTCGTGGTGGACGGCCGCCGCGTCGCCGACACCCACCTGCGCGTCGACCACCGCGCGGCCCACTGCACGAGCCGCCAGGTCTACAAGGGCATCCTCGACCAGCAGGCGCGCGGCATCTGGAACGGCCTGGTGATCGTGCGGCCGGGCGCGCAGAAAACGGACGCCGCCCAGACGAACCGCAACCTGCTGCTCTCGCGCGAGGCGCTCGTCCACTCGACGCCGCAGCTCGAGATCCTGGCCGACGACGTCAAGTGCAAGCACGGCTCGACCACCGGCCAGCTCGACCCGGCGGCGCTGTTCTACCTGCGCTCGCGCGGCATCGGCGAGGCCGCGGCGCGCGGCCTGCTGACCTGGGCCTTCGCCAGCGACCTGCTGCGCGGCGTCCGCGTCGAGCCGGTGCGCCTGGCGGTCGAGCGCCACCTGCAGGCGCAGCTGCCGGGCCTCGCCCAGGTCGAGGAGGCGCTCGCGTGAGCGCGCCTGCCCCCGCCTGGGACGTCGACGCCGTCCGCCGCGAGTTCCCGGTGCTGCGCCAGGCGGTCCACGGCAAGCCGCTCGTCTACCTCGACTCCGCCGCCAGCGCCCAGAAGCCGCAGGCGGTGATCGACGCCGAGCGGGCGGTCTACGAGTGCTACTACTCGAACATCCACCGCGGCGTCCACAGGCTGTCGCAGCTGTCGACCGAGGCCTACGAGAAGGCGCGCGAGAGCGTGCGCCGCTTCCTCAACGCGGCGCAGGCGCGGGAGATCGTCCTGCTGCGCGGCACCACCGAGGCCGTCAACCTGGTGGCGCAGACCTACGGCCGCCGGCACGTCGGCGCCGGGGACGAGGTCCTGATCACGGCGCTCGAGCACCACTCGAACATCGTGCCCTGGCAGCTGCTGTGCGAGGAGAAGGGCGCCCGCCTGCGCGTCGCGCCGATCGACGGCCGGGGCGTCGTCGACCTCGAGGCCTTCGAGCGCCTGCTCTCGCCGCGCACGCGCATCGTCTCCGTGGCCCACGTCTCGAACGCGCTCGGCACGGTCAACCCGGTCCGCCGCATGACCGAGCTGGCGCAGGCCGCCGGCGCGGTGGTGATGATCGACGGCGCCCAGGCCGCGCCGCACCTGGCGCTGGACGTGCGGGCGCTCGGCTGCGACTTCTACGCTTTCTCCGGCCACAAGGTCTACGGGCCATCGGGGACGGGCGCGCTCTACGGCCGCGCCGCGCTGCTGGAGTCGCTGCCGCCCTGGCAGGGCGGCGGCGACATGATCGCCTCGGTCAGCTTCGAGCGCTCGACCTGGAACGAGCTGCCGTACAAGTTCGAGGCCGGCACGCCGAACATCGCCGGCGGCATCGCCCTCGGCGCGGCGCTCGAGTGGGTCGAGGCGCGCGGCCTGGCCGCCCTGGCCGCCTACGAGGACGAGCTGCTGCGCTACGGCACCCAGACGCTCTCGGCGATCCCGGGCCTGCGCCTGATCGGCACCGCGCCCGACAAGGCGAGCGTCCTCTCCTTCGTGCTCGACGGCGTCCACCCGCACGACGTCGGGACGATCCTCGACTTCGAGGGGATCGCCGTGCGCACCGGGCACCACTGCGCCCAGCCGGTGATGGACTTCTTCGGCATCCCGGCCACCAGCCGCGCCTCGCTCGCCTGCTTCAACACCCGCGCCGAGATCGACGCCCTGGCGCGCGGGATCCTCAAGGTCCAGGAGATGTTCGGGTGAACGAACTCCGCGAGCTCTACCAGGAAGTGATCCTCGACCACAGCAAGCGGCCGCGGAACCGGCGCGCGATCGAGGGCGCGAGCCACAGCGCGCTCGGCCACAACCCGCTCTGCGGCGACCGCGCCACCGTCTACCTCAGGGTCGTCGACGGTGTCGTCGAGGACGCCAGCTTCGAGGGGGCCGGCTGCTCGATCTCGACGGCCTCGGCCTCGATGATGACCGACGCGCTGAAGGGCCGCAGCCTCGAGCAGGCGCGCGAGCTGTTCGAGCGCTTCCACGAGCTCGTGACCGCCGACCCGAGCCGCGCCGCCGCGGTGGCGCCCGAGCTCGGCAAGCTGGCGGTGTTCCAGGGGGTGCACGAGTTCCCGATGCGGGTGAAGTGCGCCTCGCTCGCCTGGCACACGATGAAGTCCGCTCTCGACGGCGCCGGCAGCGCCTCGACGGAGTGAGCCGATGCGCGAGGCCCGCACCCTGTCCCGCGACGTCGAGGTGGCGGCGATCCCCTACGGGGACCGCATCACGCTCACCGAGGGCACGACCGTCTTCATCACGCAGGCGCTCGGCGGCTCCTACACGGCGATGACCGACCACGGCTACCTCGTGCGCATCGAGGGCAGCGACGCCGACGCGATCGGCGAGACGCCGACCAGGCCGCTGACGACCGAGGACCGCGCTGGCAAGACCACCAGCGAGATGGCCTGGGAGCAGCTGAAGTCCTGCTTCGACCCCGAGATCCCGGTCAACATCGTCGACCTCGGCCTCGTCTACAAGTGCGAGGTCGACGCCGGCGAGGGCGGCGAGCGGGTGCGGGTGGAGTTCACGCTGACGGCGCCGGGCTGCGGCATGGGCGACTTCCTGCGCCAGGACGTGCAGCAGAAGCTGCTCGCGATCCCCGGCGTCGCCGCCGCCGAGGTGCAGGTGGTGCTCGACCCGCCCTGGGACCAGAGCATGATGTCCGACGTCGCCCGGCTGCAACTGGGGCTGATGTAGCCATGAAGCTCAGCTCGATGGAGGAGTACGGCCTGCGCTGCCTGCTGCAGATCGCGCGCGCCGGCCAGGGCGCGAGCCTGACGATCGCCGAGATGAGCGAGCGCGAGGCGATCTCGGCGCCGAACGTGGCGAAGATCATGCGGGTGCTGCGGCGCGGCGGTCTGGTGCGCAGCACGCGCGGCAAGTCCGGCGGCTACACCCTGGCCCGGCCGGCGACCGAGGTGCGCGCGCTCGACGTGCTGGCCGTGCTGGGCGGTCGGCTCTTCGACACCGGGTTCTGCGATCGTCACGCGGGCCTCTCCGGCAACTGCCTCAACACGCGCGAGTGCTCGATCCGCCCGGTGCTGGCCGGCCTGCAGCAGGCGATCGACCACGTGCTGGGGGAGCTGACGCTCGCCAGCCTCCTGCGCAGCGAGCGCGAGGTGGCGGGCACGCTGCGCCCCCACGCGATCAAGCTGCCGCTCGCGCGACACGCCGGCTAGCCGG
>JBGASI010000032.1:0-15603 GCA_044229815.1 Vicinamibacteria bacterium
CAGTACACGTTCCAGGACGGCGAGATCCTGGAGAGCCCGGGCGCCTTCGAGCTCGCCGACTTCAGCGACCCGGCCGGCTACCGCAACCGCAGCGCGCGCCTGGGCGCGAGCTACCAGCTCGACCTCGCCGCGGGCTCGCGCCAGCTGCTGACGGCAGGCCTCGAGGTCGAGCGCGAGACGGGCGCCATCGGCAACCGCGCCGCGCCGCTGCTGCGGCCCGAGCGCACGAGCCTCGGCCTGTTCGTCCAGGACCGCGTGCTCCTCGGCAGCCGCGCGTACCTCACGCTGGGCGGCCGCGTCGAGCGAAACGGCAGCTACGGCACGCGCGCGGTGCCGCGCGCGGCGCTCGCGCTGCGCCTGCGCGGCGGCGAGGACGCGACGACGCTGCGGACGAGCGCCGGCATGGGCATCCAGGAGCCGAGCTTCCTCGAGTCGTACGGCCAGTTCGCCTCGGCGCTGGGAAATCCCGAGCTGCGGCCGCAGCGCAGCGCCACCTTCGACCTCGGCCTCGAGCAGCGCCTGCTCGGCAGCCGCCTGCGGGCGAGCCTGACCGCCTTCCACCACGACTACCGGGACCAGATCGCCTACACGGTCACCGACTACGAGACCTTCACCGGCACCTACGTCAACCTCGCGCGCACCCGCTCGCGCGGGCTCGAGCTCGGGCTCGAGGCGCGGCCCCTGCCGGCCCTGCAGGTCTTCGGCCAGTACACGTTCCAGGACGGCGAGATCCTGGAGAGCCCGGGCGCCTTCGACCCCGTCTATGCGAGCGGCGAGCCGCTGCTGCGCCGCCCGCGCCACCAGGCCTCGCTCTCGGCCTCGTACGCGTTCGCGCGCGGCAGCCTGGGCGCGACGCTCGTGCGCGTCGGCGCGCGCGCGGACAGCGACTTCGTCGGCCTCGGGCTGACGCGCAACCCCGGCTACACGCGGCTCGACCTGCGCGCGCGCCTGCGTCTCGCCGGGCCGCTCGAGGCCTTCCTGGCCGCCGAGAACCTCGCGGGCGCGCGCTACCAGGAGGTCCTCGGCTACCCCGCCCTGGGCCGGGCGCTGCGCGCGGGCCTGCGGCTCGGCGGGGGCCGGCCCTGACGTGCGCCTGAAGCGCGCCGCGGCCCTCGTCGCGCTGGCCGCCCTCGCCTCGCTCGTCGCGCCCGCCGGCGCCCGGGGCAGCGAGCCGGTCCGCGCGCCGCTGCGCGTCGCGTCGCTCAACCTGACGGCGGACGAGCTGCTCGTCGAGATGCTGCCGCCCGAGCGGCTGGTCGCCGTCACCCGCTGGGCCGACGACCCCGGGATGTCGAACGTCGCCGGCCGCGTCCCGAGCGGGGCCGTGCGCCTGCCGCGCGCCGATCTCGAGCGGCTGATCGTGCTGCGGCCGGACCTGGTGGTCGTCTCCGAGTACACCGACGCCGACTTCCTGCGGCTGCTCGAGAAGTCGGGCCTGCGCCACCACCGGCTGAGCGGGCTCGCCTCGATCGCCGGCATCCGCGTCGCGATCGGCGAGCTCGGCCGTGCCGTCGCCACCCCGGAGCCCGCCGCCAGGCTGGTCGCCCGCATGGACGCGATCCTCGGCGAGCTCGCGCGGCGGCTCGCGGGCGCGCAGCGGCCGCGCGTCCTCTACTGGGCCGACCCGCACACCGCGGGCGCGGACTCGGCGATCGGGTCGCTGATCGAGGGGGCCGGCGCCACGAACGTGGGCCGCGAGCTGGGCCTGCGCGGCATCGTGCCGCTCTCGGGCGAGCGGGCCCTGCTGGCCGATCCGGACGTCGTGCTGGTGACGCTCGGCTCCGGCGCGAAGCAGGCGCTGCTGCGCCACCCGCTGCTCTCGCGCACGCGGGCCGTGCGCGAGGGGCGGATCGTCGAGATGCCGAACCGGCTGCTGGTGGCCCTCTCCGACCGCGCCGCCGACGCCTGCTGGTGGCTGGCGGCGCGTCTGCACCCGGGGCGCGTGGCGGCCGTGCCGCCAGCGGAGGGGGCGCGGTGAGCGGACGCGAGCGGCGGCCGCTCGTCTTCGGCGTGCTCGGGGTCCTGCTGCCGCTCGCGCTGCTCGCCGCCCTCAGCCTCGGCAGCATCCCGCTCCCACCCCTCGGCGTCCTGCGCTCGGCGGCCGCACGCGCCGGCCTCGGGGCGCCCCTGCCGCTCGGCGACGTGGGCGAGGTGATCCTCTGGTCGGTGCGCCTGCCGCGGGTCCTGATCGCCGCGCTCGTCGGAGGCGGGCTGGCGGTTGTCGGGGCCTCCCTGCAGTCGCTGTTCCGCAACCCGCTCGCCGACGCCGGCCTGCTCGGGGTGGGCCCCGGGGCGGCGCTCGGCGCGGTCCTCGCCGTGAACCTGGGCTGGGCGCAGGAGCACTTCCTGGCGCTGCCGTTCTGCGCCTGCGCGGGCGCCATGCTGGCGCTGCTGCTGGTCTACGCGCTCGCGCACGCGGGCGGCCGCCCCTCGCTGTCGGGCCTCCTGCTGACCGGCCTCGCGGTGAGCGCCGTCGCCGCGGCCGGGACCTCGGTGCTGCTGGTGGCCACGGAGGAGTTCCGCGTGCGCACGGTGCTGTTCTGGCTCGCCGGCGGGCTGGAGGGCCGGGGCTTCGAGCACGCCCTGCTCGCCGCGGCCTTCGTGCTGCCCGGCGTGACGCTGCTGGCCCTGCTGTCGCGCCCGCTCGACGTGCTCTCGCTGGGCGAAGAGGAGGCGGCCGCCCTCAGCCTGCCGGTCCACGCGGTCCGCATCGTCGTCTTCGGGCTGTGCGCGCTCGTGGCGGGGCCGGTGACGGCGGTGGCCGGGAGCATCCCGTTCGTGGGCCTGATCGCCCCTCACGCGCTGCGGGGCCTGGTGGGCCCGCTGGGCCGACACCTGCTGCCGGCCTCGTTCCTGGCGGGGGCCGTGCTGGTCGTGGTCGCGGACCTCGTCGCGCGCTCGTTCGGCCAGTACGTCGAGCTGCCGCTCGGCTCCGTGACCGCCTTCGTCGGCGCGCCGTACTTCGTGCTGGCGCTGCGCGGGCAGGATGGCCGCGAGTGAGCGCGCTCGTCGAGGCGCGGGGCCTGCGCGTCGAGCGCGGCCGCCGCGAGGTGCTGTGCGGCATCGACCTCGAGCTGCTGCCGGGCGAGGCGCTGGCCCTCGTGGGCCCGAACGCGGCCGGCAAGAGCACGCTGGTGCGCGCCCTCGCCGGGCTGCTGCCCACGGCGGGCGGCGAGGTGCGGCTCGACGGGCGGCCGATCGGCTCCTGGCCGCGCGCGCGCGTGGCGCGGCGGCTGGCGCTGGTGGCCGCGGGCGACGAGGCCCCGGCCCGGCTCACTGTCGGCGACCGCGTGGCGCTCGGCCGCTACCCCCACCGAGGCCCGCTCGCCGCCTTCACCGCGGAGGACCGCGAGGCGGTGGCGCGGGCCCTGCGGCTGACCGAGATCGAGCACCTGGCCCAGCGCGCGCTCGGGACGCTCTCGGCCGGCGAGCGGCAGCTGGCGCTGCTCGCGCGGGGGCTGGCGCAGGACCCGGCGGTGCTGCTGCTCGACGAGCCCTCCGCCCACCTCGACGTGCGCCACCAGCTGCACCTGTTCCGGGTGCTCGACGAGGTGCGCCGCCACGGCGTCGCGGTGCTGGCGGTGATCCACGACCTCCAGCGCGCCGCCTGGGCGCCACGCATGGCGCTGCTCGACGGGGGTCGCCTCTCCGCCTGCGGCCCGCCCGCGCTCGTGCTCGAGAGCGAGGCGGCCGCGCGCGCCTTCGGGGTGAGGATCCGCGGCGTGGCGACGGGGCAGGCGGACGAGCTCTACTGGCGCTTCGAGGAGCGCTAGCGCTCGCCGAGCGGCAGGTAGTCGGTGCCGGGTCCGCCCGTCGCGCGGTGAGCCGGGCACAGCGAGTCCAGGAAGGCCTCGTAGGGCATCACGCTCTCGTGCAGCGCGCGCCAGTGCGACTCGATGCCGGCCCAGCCGCGGCCCTGGAAGACCTGGGCGCACTCCGGGCACTGCCGCGGCCAACGGCGCGAGCGCGGGATGCCCTTGCGGCAGGAAGGGCACTCGGCCGCGCCCGGGGCGCGGTGCGCGCGGCACAGCGAGGACCAGAACGCCTCGTACGCGAGCACGTCCCCGTGGCGCGCCCGCCAGTGGGCGTCGACACCCTCCCAGCCCGAGCGGAAGACGCGGTCGCACAGGGGGCAGCGCCGGCGGCCCCGCGCCGGAACTCCCTTCTCGCAGGCGAGGCAGCCGGGCGCGCTCATCGCCGCCTAGTCCTCCTCGTCGCCCGCGCGCACGTCCTCGACGATCAGGCCCGCCGTCGCCAGCAGCGACAGCACGCACAGGCCCGCGATCACGCCGAGCGCCCACAGCGCCCAGGCCGGCGCCGCCAGGTTGCCGGCGGGGCCGCCGAAGGCGTGCATCACGCCGAGCACGCCCGCGACGCCGAATGCGACCGAGACGAGCAGCGCGTGGAAGGTGTAGCCGAGCATGCGCAGGGAGCGGGCGCCGGCCCAGAACAGCCCGACCAGCGCGGTCGAGGCGAGCGACAACAGCGCCCACTCGGCCCACGCCCTCGCCCCCCCGAGGCGCTGGACGCCGCCGGCCTCGAGCATGTAGACGTCGCGCCAGAACGCCCACAGCACGACGACGAAGGGCAGCGGGGCCGCGGCCAGCCCGCGCCAGAGGCGCCGGCGCGACGGTCCTGCCCGGGGTGCCAACGCCGGCTGGCCGTTCACCGCCCCAATCATAGGCGCGGCCGGGCCGGACCGCCCCCTCCCGGCATGGCCCGCGACGGATGCTATGATCGCGGACCCGGAGGCGGCGCAATGGCGCTCTTCGATCTCGACCCCCTGCTGAACGCGATGCTGGACACGGCCCCCGGCATCTCGGACCTCAACCTGTCCGTCGGCCGGCCGCCGCAGGTGGAGATCGACGGCGCCCTGCGCCCGGTCTCTTACGCGGGCGTCGGCAGGCTGATGCCCTACCATACCGAGCTGATCGCGCTGCGCCTGCTCCAGGGCAAGCGCGACCTCGCCGAGAAGCTGCTGCGCACGGGCTCCGTCGACCTCTCGTACAGCCTGGCCAAGCGCACGCGCTTCCGCGTCAACGTCTTCTCGCAGCGCGGCAGCTACTCGATCGTGCTGCGCGTGATCCCGAACAACATCCCGACCGTCGCCGACCTGGGCCTGCCGGCGGTGCTGAACGAGATCGCGAACGAGCGCAACGGCATCGTGCTGCTGACCGGGCCCACCGGCTCCGGCAAGTCGACGACGCTCGCGGCCGTGATCAAGAAGATCAACTCCGAGAAGCCGATCCACATCATCACGATCGAGGACCCGATCGAGTACCTGCACCCCAACGACAAGGCGACGGTCAACCAGCGCGAGGTCGGCACCGACACCCAGACCTTCGCCCTGGCGCTGCGAGCGGCCCTGCGCCAGGCCCCGAAGGTCATCCTGGTCGGCGAGATGCGCGACGTCGAGACGATCTCGATCGCGCTCGAGGCCTCGGAGACCGGCCACCTGGTCCTCTCCACGCTGCACACGATCGACGCGGCGAAGACGATCGACCGCATCGTCGGCGTGTTCCCGAAGAACGAGGAGCGGCAGGTGCGCACGCGCTTCTCGCAGTCCTTCAAGTGGATCGTCAGCCAGCGCCTGGTGCCGAAGAAGGGCGGCGGCCGGCTCGCGATCTGCGAGATCCTGCGCGCGAACTCGCGAACCAAGGAGTACGTGCAGGAGGGCGAGCGCGAGGGCAAGAGCCTGCAGGACGCGATGGAGGCGGGCGGCCTCGAGGGGATGCAGACCTTCGACCAGGAGATCGAACGGCTGATCCTGGCCGGCACGATCGACCGCGAGCTCGGGCTCTCGTACGCCACCAACCGCACGAACCTGCAGCTGCGCCTCGACACCCAGGGAAACTCGGATTCGGCGGAGTCGATCCCGCTCAAGCCCACCGAGGACGAGCTGCGGCGCACCGGCGCGTTCCGCGTCCCGGCGGACGTGGGGCGGCGCACCGGCGGCGTCCACGTGAGCGAGCCGGGCGGCGCCAGGCCTGCGTCCGAGGGCGGCGACGCCGACATGGAAGATCTCATCGAGAGGTGACCCGTGCTGGCACAGTGCACGAACCCGCAGTGCGCGACGAGGATCCAGGTTCCCGACGACAAGGTGCCGGAGCGGCCGTTCAAGGTCCGCTGCCCCAAGTGCGGGACCACGATCTCGCTGCCCGGGCGCGGCGCCGAGGCCTCGGCCGCGGAAGCGGCGCTCGAGCCTGAGGCGGCAGCGCCCGCGCCTGCCCCCGCCGCCCCGCGCGCGCCCGCTGCGTCTGCCCCGGCGCCCGCCGAGCTGCCGAACGCGGCCGCCCTCGCGCGACAGGAGCGCCTGGCCGAGAGCCACAACGACGCGATCGTGGCCCTCGCCGGCCCCGCCGCGTCCCACCTGCAGCAGGCGCTCGCGCACCTCGGCTACAACGTCGACACCGTCGACGACATCGAGGAGGGCACGCGCCTGCTCGAGCAGGGCGTCTACGAGATCGCGGTCACCTCGCGGGCGCCCGCCGAGGCCGGCCGCGCCGAGACGCTGCAGCAGCGCATGCTGCGCATGCCGCCCGACGTGCGCCGGCGAGTGTTCGTGATCCTCGTCGGCGACGAGTTCCGCAGCGGCGACGGCACGCAGGCCTGGAGCGCGCAGGCCGACCTGGTGCTGAGCCCGGCCGACGCGCCGCGCGCCGAAACGCTGATCCGCGCGACGCTCGCCGAGCGCAAGCGCCTATACCAGCCCTTCCTCGACGCGAGGCGCCGGGTCGAGACGGCCTAGCCCGCCCGGGCGGGCCGGGCCTCAGCGGGCTCGGGCCGCCGGCTCGTACGCGCTGCGCACGTAGTCGCTGACCATGCGGTGGGCGCTGAAGGGCGCCACCACGGACTCGATCGAGGCCTTCATGGTCCTGATCCACTCGCGCGGCAGCCCGCTCTCGTCGCGGCCGAAGAAGCGCGGCACCACTTCGTTCGCCAGCACGTGGTAGAGCGACTCGGCGTCCGCGCGGTCCTGGGCGGCGGTGTCGGGGTCGATGCGCGCCTCGCCGATCGCCCAGCCGTTGTCGCCGCGGTAGCCCTCGGCCCACCAACCGTCGAGGATGCTGAGGTTGACGCCGCCGTTGACCGGCACCTTCTGGCCCGAGGTGCCGCTCGCCTCCTGCGGACGGCGCGGCGTGTTGAGCCAGACGTCGCAGCCCTGCACCAGCGCGCGGCCGACCTCGATGTCGTAGTCCTCGAGGAACACCAGCTTGCCGCGGAACTCGCCGTGCGTCAGCGCGAACAGTCGGCGCACGACCTCCTGCCCCTCGCGGTCGGCCGGGTGGGCCTTGCCGGCGAAGAGGATCTGCACGGGCCGGGCGGGATCGGACACGATCGCGCGCAGGCGGTCGAGGTCGGACATGATCAGGAACGCGCGCTTGTAGGTGGCGAAGCGGCGGGCGAAGCCGATCGTCAGCGCGTGCGGGTCGAGCAGCGTCTCGACCTGGCGCAGCTCGTCGGGGGCGAGGCCGTGGCGGGCCGACTGCACCCGCACGCGCTCGCGCACGAAGCGGATCAGCCGCTCCTTCTGCGCGCGGTGGGCCTGCCAGAGCGCCGCCTCGGGCGCCTCGCGCACCTTCAGCCAGGCCTCCGGCTCGAGCAGCTTCTGCTCCCACTGGGGGTCCACGTGCTGCGTGTAGAACGTGCGCATCTCCGGGCCCACCCAGGTCGAGGTGTGGACGCCGTTCGTGACGTAGCCGACCGGCAGCTCGGCGTCGCCCGGGAAGAGGTGCCGCCACATCGCCGAGGAGACCTCGCCGTGCAGGCGGCTGACCCCGTTGGTGGTCGCCGAGACGCGGATGCCGAACGCCGTCATGTTGAAGTTGCCGTTGTCCTTGCCCAGCGCCAGCGCCTCGTCCGGCTCGCAGCCGACGTCGCGCACCCACGGCTCGAGGTACTTGCGGACGAGCTTGCGGTCGAAGGTCTCGTTGCCCGCGGGCACCGGCGTGTGGGTGGTGAAGACCGTCGTCTTCTTGACGGCGGACAGGGCCTCTTCCAGGCTGTCGCCCATCTGCACGCGCTCGCGCGCGCGCTCGAGCGCCAGGAAGGCGACGTGGCCCTCGTTCATGTGCCAGACCGAGGGGTGGATCCCGAGCGCGCGCAGCGCGCGCACGCCGCCCGTCCCGTGCACGATCTCCTGGCACAGGCGCATCTCGCGCCCGCGCACGTAGAGGACCCCCGTGATCGGCCGGTCGGCCGGGTCGTTGAGCGGGATGTCCGTGTCCAGCATCAGCACCGGCACCAGGCCGACCTGCACCTTCCAGACCGCCGCGTGCACCACGCGGCCGGGCAGGTCGACGGGCACCGTCAGGACGCCGCCCGTCGGGGACTGCACCGGCAGCACCGGCAGGCGCGCGAAGTCGTAGTCGGGGTAGGTGTGCTGCTGGAAGCCGTCGGCGTCGACCGTCTGCCGGAAGTAGCCGGAGCGGTAGAGCAGGCCCACGCCGACCAGCGGCACGCCGAGGTCGCTCGCGGCCTTGCAGTGGTCGCCCGCCAGCACGCCGAGGCCGCCCGAGTAGATGCCGAGCGACTCGTGGATCCCGAACTCCATCGAGAAGTAGGCGACCGGGCCGCTGAAGGGCTCGGCGTTCTGGGCGAACCAGCGCGGGCGGCTGCGGTACTCGTCGAGCGCCTGGATCACGTCCTCGTAGAGGCGCACGAACTCGGGGTCGGACAGCAGGCGCATCCACTGCTGGGGCTCGACGTTGATCAGCAGCTGGACCGGGTTGTGGTAGCGCCGCCACGGCTCGGGGTCGATCCGCGAGAACAGCCGGTTCGCGCGCGGCGACCAGCTCCACCAGTAGTCGTAGGCCAGGTCGCGGAGGCGCTCGAGCGCCGGGGGAAGCTCGATGTCGGCGACGTGCAGCGTGCGGACGTTCATGAAATTCAGCCCTGCCTCGGTGAATGAAGGGAGACTCGAGGGGCGGGATTATACCCTGCCCGGCGGCCTAGGCCTCGGGGCCCGACTCGACGTAGCGCTTGATCCGCATCCGGCCGTCGGCCTCGACCGAGGTGATCTCGACGCCGAAGTGGTGGGGAGGGGTCTGGCGGACCACGGTGCCCGTGGCGGCGATCAGCCCGTGCCCGCCGGGCAGCTCGAAGGCGAGCCGCACGTCCTCGCCGATCTCGAGCGGCTGCCGGCTCTCGAGCAGGAGCCCGTTCACGCTGAGGTTGATCGCGCGGCCGCCGAAACGCAGGCCGCCGCGCAGGCCGCCCTCGATCGCGATGTCGACCGGAAAGCGCGTGGCCCGGCGCACCGGCACGTGGATGAGGCGCATCAGCCGGTCGTCCCAGTCGCCGCCCGGCGGCAGCGGCAGGATCGCGTTGGCGCCCGCCTCGAGCAGGTCGAGGTGCGAGAAGCCGAAGTCGGAGCGGCCGAGCGCGACGATCGCGGTCGTGCGCGTCAGCGGATCCAGGCGCAGCGCCGCGACGACGCCGGCCGCGCCCGGGACCGCGGAGTCGACGACCACGACGTCGACGTGGCTGGTGTCGGCGAGCCGACGCACCTCCGGGGCGGAGAGCACCTTGACGCGCTCGACGTTGCTGCGGAACAGCGCCGTACCCGCGAGCTCGCGCGAGAGGTCGCTGGCCGAGACGAGCACGGCGCGGATCACCGGCCCTCTTCCTCGTCGAGCTCACGCAGCCAGGCGGCGGCGGTGGCGTCGGAGGGCATGCGCCAGTCGCCGCGCGGCGAGAGGCTGACCGAGCCCACCTTCGGCCCGTCCGGGGCCACCGAGCGCTTGAACTGCTGCGAGAAGAAGCGCTCCAGGAACACGCGCAGCCAGCGCCGCAGCGCGGCCTCGTCGTAGGCGCCCGCGAAGGCGTGCCGGGCGAGGTGCAGGATCTTGGCCGGGCCGGCGCCGAGCCGCACGAAGCAGTACAGGTAGAAGTCGTGCAGCTCGTAGGGACCGATCAGGTCCTCGGTGCGCTGCAGGATCGCCCCGTCCCGGGCGGGCGGCACCAGCTCCGGCGAGACGGGCGTGTCGAGCACCGCCTGCAGCACCGCGCGCTCGGCCTCGCTCGCGCCGTGGTCGGCGACCCAGGCGAGCAGGCGGCGCACCAGCGTCTTCGGCACGCTGGCGTTCACGTTGTACATGGCGATGTGGTCGCCGGCGAAGGTGGCGAAGCCCAGGGCGAGCTCGGAGAGGTCGCCCGTGCCCACCACGAGCCCGCCCTCCTTGTTCGCGAGGTCCATCAGCACCTGGGTGCGCTCGCGGGCCTGCAGGTTCTGGTAGGTGACGCTCTCGCGGTCGGCCGGGTCGAGCCCGATGTCGCGGATGTGCTGCTCGCAGGCGGCGCGGATGTCGATCTCGCGCAGCTCGGCGCCCCAGCCCGCGGCGAGCCGGTGCGCGCTGTCGAGCGTGCGCGGCGTCGTGCCGAAGCCGGGCATCGTGACCGCGAGCGCGTCCCTGCGCGGCCGGCCCAGCAGGTCGAGGGTGCGCGCGCAGACGAGCAGCGCCAGCGTCGAGTCGAGCCCGCCGGAGACGCCGAGCACCAGCCGGCCCGAGCGCGCGTGCTCGACGCGCCGCGCGAGCCCGGCGGTCTGGATCGAGAACACCTCGCGGCAGCGCTCGTCGAGCGTCGCGGGGTCCTGGGGCACGAAGGGGTGCCGCTCGACGGAGCGGCGCAGGCCGCGCCCCGGCCCGGCCGGGATCGGCGCGAGCGGCAGCAGGCGGTGCGCGCGAGCGTCCGAGTGCACCGCGTCGGCGAAGGACGTCTGGCGCGCGCGCTCCACCAGCAGGCGCTCGGTGTCGACGTCGACCAGGATCGCGTCCCCGTCGCGCCGGAAGCGCTCCCCCTCCGCGAGCAGCACGCCGTTCTCGGCGATCATCAGGTGGCCGCCGAAGACGAGGTCGGTCGTCGACTCGTGGACGCCCGCGTTCGCGTAGGCGTAGGCGCACAGCGTGCGCCCCGACTGCTGGCGCACCAGCTCGCGGCGGTACTCGGCCTTCGAGACGAGGTCGTTCGAGGCTGAAGGGTTGAGGATCAGCGTGGCCCCGGCGACGGCGTGGCGCGAGCTCGGCGGCACCGGCGCCCAGAGGTCCTCGCAGATCTCGACGGCCAGCGCGACACCGGGCTCCTCGGGCAGCTGGAACACGAGGTCCGTCCCGAACGGGACCTCTGCCCCGGCCAGGCGCAGCGTGCCCTCGCGCGCCTCGCGGGCGGAGGAGAACCAGCGCTCCTCGTAGTACTCCTTGTAGCCGGGCAGGTAGGTCTTCGGCACGACGCCGAGCAGCCGGCCCGCCTGCACGACGGCCGCGGCGTTGTAGAGACGGCCGCCCTGCAGCACCGGCAGCCCGAGCACGACGACGAGCGGTCGCGACGCCGTCTCGCGCAGCACCCGCTCGAGCGCGCGCTCGGCCCCGCGCACGAGCGTCTCGAGGCTGAAGAACAGGTCGCCACAGGTGTAGCCGGTCAGGGCCAGCTCGGGCAGCACCAGCACCTGCGCGCCTTCCGCGGCGAGGCGCCCGACGCTCGCGACGATCGTGTCCGCGTTGCGCTCGGGGTCCGCCACGCGCACCGGCGGGCAGGCCGCCGCCACGCGCAGGAAGCCGTACGGCGCAGTCTTCATCAGCGTGATCTTACGGCACGCGCCGCCGGGCCGCCACGCGCCGCCGGGCGGCTGCCCGCTACGGCAGGGCCACGCTCGTGCGGCCTCCCTCGCTGATCGTCAGCTCCCGCGTCGCGCCGCCGTCCACCGCCAGCGTGTAGCGGCCGGGCGCGACGTTCTCGAGCGAGCGCACGGCCTCGCCGAGGGAGATGGCGCCGTCCGGGCTGAACACGTTCCAGGCGTGCGGACGACCGCCCGGGCCGAGCAGGCGCGCGGTCGGCTTCGGCAGCGCGAGCGTCTGCGGACCGGCCTGGATCTCGAGCGAGCCACCCGGCGTGAGCGCCAGCGCGATCGTGCGCGACGGCACCGCCACGCCGGGCAGGCTCACCGCCGCGTAGCCGGAGGACTGCGCCCGCACCTCGTAGACACCCGGCTTGACCGCCGGGATCTCGCCACGGCCCTCGGAGTCGAGCGAGACGCTGCCCGAGAAGGCGGCCTGGCCGGTACCGTCCACGACCCGCACGAAGAGCCCGCGCAGCGGTGTCGCGAAAAGGCCGTCCTTCGCTTCGATCCCGATCCCCTCGGCGCGGCGCAGCTCGACGCGCGCGTCGGCCGGGTCGTCGCCCGCCACGAGGTCGCGCTGCTCCACCTGGTAGGCTGCCTTCTGGAACGAGACCCGGTACGGCCCGGGCTCGAGGTCCTCGAAGCGGAAGCGCCCCGAGCTGTCGGTCAGCGAGACGCTGGTGAAGTGCGCCCCGGCGCCCGCGTCGGACTCGATCCGCACCGAGACCTCGGCGAGGGGCCGTCCCGCCTCGGCCTCGACCACCGTGCCGCCGAGCCGCGCGGGCGGGGCCTCGAGATCGACGGTCGTGTCGCCGCTCACCGCCACGGTCCGCGTGATCGGGGCAGCGGACTGGCCCAGCGCGCTGATGGTGTACGAGCCCTCGGCGAGCCCCTCGAGCACGTAGCCGCCCCCCTCGTCGGTGCGCGAGCTGGCGGTGCGGCTCCTCCCGCCGCCGCCCTCGGGAGACGCGAAGACGGTCGCGTCGGTCACCGGCCGGCCCGCCCGCGTCACGTGGCCGTCGACGCGGAAGCCGGCCTCGAAGGCGATCTCCGCGCTCGCCTCCGCCTGGCCCGCCGCGATCGTGACCGTCGTCGACGCGGAGCGCATGCTGGCGAGGAAATCGCCGGCGCTCGCGGAGAGGGTGACCGCGCCCTCGGGGACCCCGGTCAGCTCGAACGCGCCGCCGGCCGCGGCGCGGGTGTCGGCGAAGTAGTCGCGGGCGCTCGCGCTGACGCGCACGGAGGCGAGCTGCGCCTCGGGCAGGCCGGTCACGACGCCGTGGATCACCGCGCCCGCGCCGAGCGAGAGCTGCACCTCCTGGTTCTCTTCGCCGGTGACGACGGCTTCGACCGCGTTGCTCGACTGCTCGCGCAGGCTCGCGGAGAGCGAGTAGCGGCCCGGCGGCAGGCGCTCGAAGCGGAAGCGGCCGGCCTCGTCGCTCAGGGCCGCCTGGTCGGTCGGGCCGGAGAAGCCGGCGCCGGCGCGGAACCCGGCCTCGCCCGCGATCGAGAGCGCGACCGAGGCCCCGCCCACCGGCCGCCCGGTGGCGCTGACGACGCCGGAGACGGAGCCGCCGCGGCCAAGGCGGAGGTCGGCGCTGACGGGCGCGTCCTTCAGCTCGACGGTCGTGGTCGACTCGCACCAGTCGGCGTGCGAGGCCGTGAGGGTCCAGGTGCCCGGCGCGAGTCCGGCGATCTCGTAGCGGCCCTCGGCGTCGGTGGAGGACTCGTTCTCGCCGGGCTGGCCGCCGATCACCACGCTGCGCATGCGCATCCCCGGTCCGCCCGACTGCTCGGCGCGCACGGTGGCGTCGAGCACCACGCGGCCGCTGCGGGCGTCGAGGACCCGGCCGGACACGACGCCGCCTCTCGAGACGCGGATCTCGACGCCCTCGAGCGTCTCCCCTTCCCCGACCGCGAGCCCCGCCGCGCTGCCGGGCTGGTAACCCGGAGCGTAGGCCTGCAGCAGCCAGCGTCCGGCCGGGACCTCGTCGAGCGAGAAGGCGCCGTCCTCGGCATGGAAAGCGTGCCGCTCGAACGGCCCGCGTCCGCTCCTCCCGCCCCCGCGGAACATGATCCGCATCTGGCCCTGCGCGTCGGGCTCGTAGCGCAGGTCGAAGTCGGTGACGGGACGCCCGCTCTCGGCGTCGACGACGCGGCCGCGCAGCTGGCCGTTGCCGCTGACGGCGAGCTCGACGCCCTCGGCCGGGGCCACGACACCGGCGCGGCGGCCGGCGGGACCGGTCGGCCCCATGACGCTGAGGTCGTAGCTCTCGCCCGTGGTCAGGCCGTCGACCGCGAAGAAGCCGTCCGGGCCGGTCGGCTCCTCGGCCGCCAGCGCGCCGGGGCCCATCGTCGCAGCGCCGGCGGCGGCGGCGTTGACGAAGAAGCCGGCGGCCGGCGCCCCCGTGCGGTCGCGCACGAAGCCGCTCACCGAGGCGCCCGGCCGCAGCACCATCTCGACGGGCTCGGTGCCGGCCTCGGCCACCCTCACGTCGACGCTCGTGCGCGTCGAGCCGGGGCGCCGCGCCGCCAGCGAGTAGTCGCCGGCCTTGAGGCCGCGGAACTCGAAGCGCCCGTCGGCTCCCGTCTCGCGCCGCACCTCGCCGCCGGCGCCCATCATCGTCATCTGCACGCCGCCGCGGCCGGCGCGCAGCGTCCGCGAGTGCGACAGCGTGACCTGCGCCCCGGCGAGCGGGCGGCCGTCCTCGTCCTTCACGCGGCCGCGGACCGCGAGCCCGCTGCGAAGGACGACGGTCAGGCCCGAGCGCGTGGCCCCGGGGGCGAGAGTGATCCCTGCGATCGAACGCTGCTCGTAGTCGTCGTGGCTCACGTCGAGCCGCTGCCGCTCGCCCGGAGCGAGCCGCTTCGCGACGAAGGCGCCGTTCCGGCCGCTGCGCACGGTTCCCGAGCCTTCCATCGAGCGGACGAAGGCCGTGAAGACGTTCTCGCCGGAGCGTGTCAGCTGAAGCCGAGCCCCTTCGACCGGTGTACCCTCCTCGCTCAGCACGCGGCCGGCGAGCGTCGCCGCGCGCACGAGCAGGACGTCCTGCGTCTCGGCCTGCCCCGACAGCAGCGCGACGCTGCGCGACCACGGCACGTAGCGCTCGTCGTCCACCTCGAGCCGCTGCCGCTCCGGCGCCAGGCCGCTCACCGCGTAGCGGCCGTCGGGTCCCGAGCGGGCGAGCACGCGCGAGGCGCCGGACGCGATCACGAGCCGCACGCCCGCGAGCGGCCGCGCCGTCTCGGCGTCCACCACCCGCCCCGAGAGCGACGAGGGAGGCGCGAGCACGAGCGCGAGGGGCTCGACGGACGAGGCGGCGACGCCCGCGCTCACCCGCCCCTGCTCGCCGGCGTTGGCCACCAGCGAGCCCGCCTCGCGCGGCACGCCCTCGAGGACGAAGCGGCCGTCGGCGGAGGTCACGACCCCCCGGCCGCCGCCGGGGCCCTCGTAGCGCACGAGCGCCCCGCGCGCGGGCGTGCGGCGGTCGGCCTGCAGGACCGTGCCGCGCAGGACGCGGCCGGGCGCGAGCGCGAGCGGGCGGGTGAGGGCCCCGGCGCGCAGCGACGAGCGCCCCGCGCTCGCGAAACCGGCCGCCTCCACCCGCAGCGCATTGCCCTCCTCGCTCGCGGCCTCGAAGCGGAAGCTGCCGTCGGCCCTGGTGCTCGTCGTGAGCGGCACGGCCTGCAGCGCGACGGCCTCGCGGAAGCCGCCCCGACCGGCCCACAGCGTCACGTCGGCGCCGACGACCGGCCCGCCGCGCTCGTCCGTGACGCGGCCGGCCAGCGCCCCGGCCCGCGGCAGGCGCACGTCGCCCACGTCCTGGACGCCGCCGGCGACGAACGCGTCGAGGCGCAGCGACGGCGCGCCGCCGCCGGAGAAGGCCAGCCGGAACACGGCGTCCGCTGGCGCCGACAGCACCAGCGAGAAGGCGCCGTCCGGGCGGCTGGTGGCGGTCGCCAGGGGCCGGGGCGCGGCCGCGCGG
>JBGASI010000534.1:0-3416 GCA_044229815.1 Vicinamibacteria bacterium
GGGAACTCGCGGCTGCCGACGGCCTCGATCCCGAGCGGCCGCAGCAGCGCGAGGTTCTTGTCGATCACGTGCCCGCCACGGCGGCCGCGCGGCACCTGCTCGTGCAGCAGCACGGCCGAGGCGGGCTCGCGCCGGGCGAAACGCTCGTAGCCGAGCACGCGGCGGGCCCCCGAGAGCCGCGCCCACAGCGCCGACTTCCACAGCCCCTGCAGGTCGAGCGCCACGTCGTAACGCCCCGCGCGCAGGGCGCGCAGGGCCGAGAGCGCCTGGCGCCAGCGGAAGGCCCGGGCCGCGGGCGCCGCCACGAGCTGGCCCAGCGGCGGGTTGTCCTCGAGCAGCGGCCGCGAGGCGGGCTCCACGACCCAGCCGGCTTCCCAGCCGTGGCGGTGGAGCGCGGCGAGCACGGGCAGCGTGTGGACGACGTCGCCGATCGAGGACAGCCGCACGAGCAGCGCCTTCACGCGCGCAGCCTCGCGATCAGCCGGCTCGTGTCGTGGTCCTTGGGGTCGCCCACGATCGCCACGCGCCCGCCGTACGAGCGCACGACGTCGCGCTCGGGGACGCTGTCCGGCGTGTAGTCGGTGCCCTTGCAGTGGACGTCCGGCCGCAGCTCGAGCAGCAGGCGCCGCACGTCGTCCTCCTCGAACACGACGACGTGGTCGACGACACGCAGCGCGGCCACCAGCAGCGCGCGGTCGCCGGAGGGCAGCAACGGCCGGCCGGGCCCCTTGAGCCGGCGCACCGAGCCGTCGCCGTTGACGCCGACCACGAGCAGGTCGGCCTGCGCCGCCGCGCCCTGCAGGTAGCGCGCGTGGCCCACGTGCAGCACGTCGAAACAGCCGTTCGCGAAGGCGACCGTGCGGCCCTCGAGCCGCGCCGCCCGCACCCGCTCGCGCAGCGTCTCGAGCGGCGCGATCTTGCCCGCCGCCTCCCTCACCTGCGCCCGGCCCCGCGCACGGCGTCGACCAGCTCGTCGGCCGCCACCGTGGCCGTGGCGTGCTTCATCACGACGATGCCGCCCGCGTAGTTGGCGAGCCGCGCGGCGTCGGAGGCGCTCGCGCCGGCGGCGAGCGCGAGCGTGAAGGTGGCGATCACCGTGTCGCCGGCGCCCGTCACGTCGGCCACCTCGTCGCTGCCGTGGATCGGGATGTGCAGCGGCGGGCGCGCCCGTTCGAACAGGGCCATGCCGTCGCTGCCGCGGGTCACCAGCACCGCCGTGCAGCCGAGCCGCCTCAGCAGCGTCCGGCCCGCCGCCTCGAGCCGGCGGCGATCGTGGCCGATCGTGACGCCGAGCGCCTCCTCGACCTCGGGCTCGTTCGGCGTCACCGCCGTCATGCCGCGGAAGCGCAGCAGCCCGAAGCGCGAGTCCACGGTGACCGGGATGCCGCGGCGCCGGGCGAACGCCACGGCCGCCCCGACGAGCGCCTCGTCGAGCAGGCCGAAGCCGTAGTCGCTGACCAGCACGCCGTCGACCGCCGCCTCGTAGCCGCGCAGCGCCGCGAGCAGCCGGCGGCGCGCCTGGCTGCGCGACGGCAGGACGGCGGAGCGGTCGAGCCGCACGATCTGCTGCTTGGTCGAGTGAGCGCGGCCCGCGAGGATGCGGGTCTTCACCGGCGTGCGGTAGTCGGCCTCGTCGAACAGCCCGCCGGCGGCGATCCGCCGCTCGCGCAGCAGGGCGCGCAGGGCCTGGCCGTGGGCGTCGCGGCCCAGCACGCCGAAGGGCAGCGGGCGCCCGCCGAGCGTCTGGATGTTGTGGACCGCGTTCGCGCCGCCGCCGAGGCGCACGTCCGTCGCGTCGTGCTCCAGGATCAGGACGGGGGCCTCGCGGCTGATGCGCGAGACGCGGCCGTAGACGAACTCGTCGGCGACCAGGTCGGCCAGCACCAGCACGCGCCGGCCGCGGAAGCCGCGGACCAGCGACTCGAGCCGCGCGGCGTCCTCCGGCGCGCCGGGCCGCGCGGGCCTCAACGTGGCTCCCGGCCGAGCACGGACTCGACCGCCTCGAGCTGGTTCTCGGCCACCAGGTCGGCCTGGCGCGACCAGTGCGGCGCCAGTTAGGTCAGCTCGCCGAGCCCGTAGCCCGTCTTCACCAGCGCGCCTCGCGCGCCGACGCTCCAGGCGAGCTGCAGGTCGCTGTGGCGGTCGCCCACCACCCACGAGGCCGCGAGGTCGACCGGCAGCTCGGCCTGCGCGCGGCGCAGCAGCCCGGGCCGGGGCTTGCGGCACTCGCAGTCGAGCCGGTACGGCGGCTTGCCGACCGTCGGGTGGTGCAGGCAGGCGTAGAAGCCGTCGAGGTGGGCGCCGCCCGCCGCGAGCGAGTCGAGCAGCTGGTCGCGCACGGCGTCGAAGACCGACTCCGGGAAGTAGCCGCGCGCGACGCCGGCCTGGTTCGTCACCACGATCGCCAGCCAGCCGGCGCGGTTGATCGCGCGGACCGCGTCGACCGTCCACGGGTACAGGCGGAAGCGGCCGGGGTGGTTCACGTAGCCCACCTCGTGCGACAGCGTGCCGTCGCGGTCCATGAAGACGGCCGGGCGCAGGGGCTTCACGAGGCGAGGAGCGAGAAGGCCGCCTGCGCCACGCGGTCGACGTCCACGCGGGTCATGCAGCGGTGGTCGATCGGGCACTCGCGCAGCAGGCAGGGCGAGCAGGGGACATCCTCGCGCACGATGGTGGCGTTCTCGGCGACCGGCGCCGTCTCGGCCCAGTCGGTCGAGCCGAAGACGGCGACCTGGGGCGTGCCGAGCGCGGCGGCCACGTGCATCGGGCCGGAGTCGTTGGTGAGCAGCAGCCGCAGGCGCGAGAGCACGCCGACGAGGCCGGCGAGCGTCGTCTCGCCGGCGAGCAGACAACTCTTCACCCGCAGCTGGGCCGCGATCGCCTCGCCGAGCGGGCGCTCGGCCGGGCCGCCCACGATCGCCACCCGGGCGCCCTGGCGGCGCGCGACCAGCTCGGCCACGGCGGCGAAGCGCTCCGGCAGCCAGCGCTTGGCCGTCCCGTAGGCGGCGCCCGCGTTGATCCCGATCCACGGCCCATCGTCACCGAGGAGGGCGGCACCCTCGGCCGACCACTCCGGGGGGCACGCGAGCGAGGTGTCGGGCGGGCCCTCGCCGACGAGCCCCAGGCCTTCCAGCATCGCCCGATAGTAGTACACCTGGCTGCGACCCCGGACGCTCGCCGGCACGCGGCAGCGCCGCGTGAGCAGCAGGGCGCGGCCGTCCGTCGCGTAGCCCCAGCGCTCGGGCACGCCCGCCCGCCAGGCCGCGAGCGCCGTCCCGAACGAGTTCGGGAACATCACGGCGAGGTCGCCCGCCCCGCGCAGGCTCGCCACCTCTGCGGCGTGGCCCCGGGCCTCGAGGATCGCGTCCACCTCGGGCAGGGCGCGATAAAGGCCCGCCACCGACGGCCGGGCCAGC
>JBGASI010000535.1:0-3415 GCA_044229815.1 Vicinamibacteria bacterium
GTGCGGGCGCGGATCGAGACGCAGCTGACGCTGCGCCGGCAGAAGCAGCAGATCGCCCGGCTGGCGGCGGACCTCGAGCTGCGCAACCGCTTCATCCGCGGCCTGTTCGGCCGTTACCTGAGCGACGACGTGGTGAGCGCGCTGCTCGCCTCGCCCGAGGGGCCGAAGCTCGGCGGGACGCAGCGGCGGGTGACTCTGCTGATGTCGGACCTGCGCGGTTTCACGCCGCTGACCGAGGGCCTCGCGCCCGAGCGCGTGCTGGAGCTGCTCAACTCGTACCTCGGGACGATGGCCGACGTCATCCTGTCCCACCTTGGCACCGTGGACGAGTTCGTCGGCGACGCGATCCTCGCCATCTTCGGCGCCCCGCTGGCCCGCGCCGACGACGCGCGCCGGGCCGTGGGCTGCGCGATCGAGATGCAGAAGGCGCTGGTCGCGCTCAACCGGCGCAACGAGGCCGCGGGGCTGCCGCGGCTCGAGATGGGCATCGCGCTGCACACGGGCGAGGTGATCGTCGGCAACATCGGCTCCGAGCGGCGCACGAAGTACGGCGTCGTCGGCAGCCCGGTGAACCACGCCGGGCGCATCGAGTCCTTCACGGTCGGCGGGCAGGTCCTCGTCTCGGAGACGACGCTGCGCGAGGCGGGCGACGGGGTCGCGGTCGGCGCGGCGCTCGCGATCGACGCCAAAGGCACCCGCGAGCCCATCGTCGTGCACGAGCTGCGCGGCCTCGGCGAGGCGCTGGTGCCCGACGCGGCGCAGGAGGCCGTGCGGCTCGGCGAGCCCCTGAACGTGCTCTGTCACGTCGTGGCGGGTAAGCGCGTGGAGGCCGAGGCCTTCGGCGGCCGCCTGCTCTCGCTCTCGACCCGCGGCGGGACGCTGCTCACGCCGCGCCGGCTGCGCTCGCTGTCGAACCTGAAGCTCGAGCTGCGGCCCGTGGGGCGCGGGCCGGTCGAGCTCTACGCGAAGGTCGTGCGGGTGGCCGGCGACGACGGGTCGATCGAGGTGCGCTTCAGCGCGCCGCCGGCCGACGTCGACCACTGGCTGCAGGCGCTGGTGGACGAGGCCCGGGCGAAAGCGGGGTCGTCTCCCGGGGGAGCCTAGCGGGCGGCGTCTCGCGCGGCCGCCCGCCGCAGCCGGTCCAGGATCGCGAGGCCGAGGCCCGTCTCGGGGCATGGCTCGGCCAGGATCGACTCGAGGCCGAGAGCGTCCAGCCGCCGCAGCGCTGCGAAGAGGCGGGCGGCGGCCGTGACCGGCGAGCCGTCCGGCGCGAGGACCTCGACCGCCGCGTAGCCGAGCGCTGGCGTGGGCGTGAACGCGAGCAGGCCGACGCGGCCGGGCGGCGCGAGGTCGGGCGGGCGGCCGTCCAGCAGCCGCAGCGGGGTGCGCGTCGCGTAGTGTTGCAGCAGCTGGCCGGGGGCGAGCGGCCGCTCGGCGGGTGGGGCGAGGTCGAGCGCGACACCGAGCGCCCGTTCGAGATCCTCGCGCGCGACGCCGCCGGGCCGGAGCAGGCGCGGCGGTGCCTCGGCGAGCGACAGCACGGTCGACTCGACGCCGACCCGGCAGGGCCCGCCGTCGAGGACGAGGTCGACGGCGTCGCCAAGCTGCTCCACGACGTGGGCGGCGGTCGTGGGGCTCACGTAGCCGAACGGGTTCGCGCTCGGCGCCGCCACCGGGACCCGCGCCGCGGCCAGCAGCGCGTGCGCGGCCGGGTGGTCCGGAACGCGCACGCCCACCGTGTCGAGCCCGGACGTGACGAGGTCGGGGACGGCGGGGCGGCGGGGCAGCACGAGCGTGAGCGGACCCGGCCAGAAGCGCGTGGCGAGCCGGGCGACGCGCGGGTCCTCTCCGTCGGCGACCGCCGGCAGGTCGGCGGCGCCGGCGAGATGGACGATCAGCGGGTCGAACGATGGCCGCGCCTTGACCGCGAAGACGCGCGCGACCGCGCGCAGGTCGAAGGCGTTCGCGCCGAGGCCGTAGACCGTCTCTGTCGGGAAGGCCACGAGGCCGCCGCCGAGCAGGACCTTGGCCGCCTCGGCGATCGCGGCGGGATCCCCGGCTGGCAGGACGCGCGCGCTCACGACGTCCGCCCGGGCGCCGCCGGCTCGTGAGCCGAGCCGCCCCGTGCGCGCGAGGCGAGCATCCCGCAGGCGGCGTCGATGTCGGGGCCGCCCGAGTAACGGCGCACGAAGCCGATCCGGTGGCGCGCGAGGGCCGAGAGGAACCGTCCGCGCTCCTCGTCCCCCGCGCGCCGGTGCGCGCCCGTGGGGTCGTTCACGTCGATCACGGAGACCCGCAACGGTACGCCCGCGAACAGCCTCGCCAGCTCGTCGGCCTCGTCCTCGCCCGTGTTGAAGCCGGAGATCAGCACCCAGGCCAGGCTGACGGGGCCGCCGCGGCGCCCGGCGTGGCGGCGCATCGCGGCGGCCAGCTCGGGGACGCCGTAGCGCGCAGTGATCGGCACCAGCGTCTCGCGCTTGTGCGAGAACGCCGAGCTCAGCGAGAGGATCAGCCGGTAGGGGTGGCCCTCCTCGGTGTAGCGCTCGATCTGCGGCAGGAGGCCGACGGTCGAGATCGTGATGCGGTCGGAGCCCACCCGCGGGCCGCTCGGGTCGCGCAGCACGCGCGCGGCCTGGATCACGTTGTCGTAGTTCTGGAACGGCTCGCCCTGGCCCTGGAACACGACCCCCGTCACCGGTCGCTCGGGCGACTCGCGCCGGATCGTGAGCACCTGCTCGACCATCTCCCACGGCTCGAGGTTGCGGCGGAAGCCCAGCCGGCCCGTCTCGCAGAAGCCGCAGGCGAGCGCGCAGCCCACCTGCGACGACACGCAGACGCTGAAGCGGGGCCGCTCGAGCGGGATGCGCACGGCCTCGAACTCGCCCCCGTCGCCCGAGCGGAACAGGTACTTCACGAACGGGTCCACGGCGCTGCGGCGGCGGTCCACGACGAAGAGCCGCTCACGCCGGCTGCGCGCCGCGAGCTCGGCCGCCCAGGCCTTCGACAACCCCCTCACGTCGTCGAGCTCGTCGCGGTCGGCGTCGATCAGGCGGTGCAGGACGCGCCGTGCGACCGGCAGGGGCAGGCCGGGGAAGGCGGCGGCCAGGCTCTCGGGCGTCTGCCCGCGCAGGTGCAGCGGCGGCACGTGGCTCAGAAGCGCAGCACGCGGCGCTCGCCGCGGACCTCGATCTCGACCTCGGCCGCGCCGATGCGCACCACGCGCACGCCGTCGAAGCTGTCGCCTTCGAAGAGGACGTGGTCGTTGATCATCGCCAGGGGGCGGCCGTCCCGCTCGCTGATCGCCTCCAGGCGCAGCGTCTCGGCCGGCGCGCTGCGCGACCGCGTGTTGGCCGCGGGGACCGCGCCGCGCGGCGTGGGCCGCGGGAGATCGAGCCGGCGCGGCGGGGGCGGTGCG
>JBGASI010000536.1:0-4276 GCA_044229815.1 Vicinamibacteria bacterium
TGCTGATCTACCCCGAGGGCCGGCGCAGCGCCGACGGGGAGCTGCAGCGCTTCCGCCCCGCCGGCCTCGTCGCGATGCTCGACGAGCGGCGGGTGCCGGTGTGGCTGGTGGCCACGGACGGCTTCTCGGCCGGCCGACGCCTGGTCGACTTCGTGCTCAACGTGCACCGCATCGACGGCTGCACCGAGGTCGTCGGGCGTTACGACCCGCCGGCCCGCACCGAGGAGCTGTCCGCGTTCGTGGCCCGGCTGCACGCCGACCTTGGTGCGCACCTCGTGACGATGCGCGCCCGGCGCGGCGGCAGGCCCTCGAGCGACACCGGCAGCCCGCTCCCCGTCACGGCGCTGGCCGCCGGCTCCGTCACGCCCTGACGACGAGCGTGGAGAACGAGTCGGCCGGCAGCGTCGGCGCGACGACCGTGCCGCCGACCGCAATGCGCAGCGACTGCGGCTCGCTCGTGTCGTTCTGGATCACGACGACGGTGCTCCCGTCGGGGTTCACGAAGGCCAGCTGGTTCTCGTAGCCGTTCCAGCTCACCGCCTCGACCCGCCGTGCGCCCGGCCGCACGAAGGCGCTGAGGTGCTTCATCAGGTAGTACTCGTGCGTCCAGGCGCAGGTCCGGGCGGCCGTGTCCACCGTGACGAGCGAGTTCTGCGCCCAGCCCCAGCGGCTGACCCCGCCTTTCTTCAATGCGATGTTCCAGTAGAGGTAGGCGCTCGCGCCGCCGCGCAGGTAGTGCTTCGCGAGCGACCAGGCGTAGCGGCAGTAGCGCCAGTCGTTCCGGCCGTCGCCGCACTCCTGCTCGGTCTGGTAGAGGGTCAGCCCCGGGTAGCGGCGGTGGAGCCCGGCGATCGCGCCCTTGCCAGCCCACTGGAAGCCGATGCCCTTGACGTGGGGGGCGACGGCCGGGTCCTAAGAAGACCGCGACGCCTTGCTTCGCCATTTCGGGCCCGAGGTACGAGAGGAACCGCGCGAGCCCCTCGGCGGTCCAGCAGCAGCTCGGGAACACCTGCGCGGAGTTGAACTCGTTCTGGGGCATCACCATGCCGATCGTGATGCCCTGCTTGCGGTACTCGTCGACGAAGCGCCCGAAGTAGGAGGCGTACGCCCGCAGGTAGCGCTCCTCCAGGATGAACATGTCTGTGCCTTCGCGGCCCACCTGTTCCGGGCGCAGGCCGTTCTCGACGCCCTTCTGCCAGGGCCCGGGCTGCGCCATCGCGTAGTGGCGGTTCTTCTTCATCCAGGTGGGCGGGCTCCAGGGCGAGGCCCACAGCTTCAGGGCCGGCTGCTGCGCCAGGGCCTCCTTGATGAAGGGCACGAGCGTCTCGAGGTCGTTCGCGATCGTGAAGTGCTCGAGCGCGAAGTCCCCGTCCGTCTCGTCGTACGAGTACCAGTCGCGCGAGAAATCGTTGGCGCCGACCGGCATGCGGCACAGCGTGAAGCCCGCCCCGACGCCCGGGGCGAAGAGCTCGCGCAGCACCGCGGTCCGCTCGGCGGCGGGTAGCGCCTGCAGCGCCGTCCAGCCGAGCTCGTTGAAGCACGCGCCGAAGCCCTCGATCACCTGCTGCGGCGCGTCCGCCTGGATGGTGACGTCGGCGCCCCCGCCGCCGCTCGTCGCGTCGAACGCACGCCGCTGCCACGGCGCCGAGCGCGTCGTCACGTACCACGTCGCGCGGGCGGCCGGCGCCTCGGCGCGCAGGAAGGAGGGCGCGGCCGAGGCGGCCGCGAGCGCCGCGGCGCCCTTGAGGACGGCGCGTCGGCCGAGCGGCTGGGGCGAGGCAGAGGGGTGTCGATCGCTCATGGCCCGGCATCATAATGCGGCCACCCGCTCGCGCGGGCTCGACGGGAGGCCACCTTGAGACTCCTAACGGCCGTGCTGGGCGGGCTGCTGGCTGCTTCGACGGCGTGGGGCGCGCAGCCGCCCCTGCCGCAGCTTCGCCGGCAGGGCAGCGCGACGCAGCTGGTGGTGGACGGCCGGCCGTTCCTGATCCGCGGCGGCGAGCTGGGCAACTCGAGCGCGTCGAACCCCGCCTACCTGCGGCCGTTCTGGCCGCGGTTCGCCGCGCTCAACCTGAACACGGTGCTGGCGCCCGTCTACTGGGAGCGGATCGAGCCGCAGGAGGGCCGGTTCGATTTCTCCGCCCTGGACGAGCTCGTCGCGGACGCGCGGGCGAGCCGCCTGCGGCTCGTGCTGCTGTGGTTCGGTTCGTGGAAGAACAGCATGTCCTGCTACGCGCCCGCGTGGGTCAAGCGCGACCCGCAGCGCTTCCCGCGGGCGAGAGACACGGACGGCGCCCGGCTGGAGATCCTCTCGCCGTTCTCGGCGGAGAACCGCGACGCCGACGCCCGCGCCTTCGCCGGCGTCCTGCGCCACCTGCGCGAGACCGACGCGGCGCGCACGGTGCTGATGGTGCAGGTGGAGAACGAGATCGGGATGATCCCGAACGCCCGCGATCACGGCCCCGAGGCCGACCGCGCCTTCGCCTCGCCCGTGCCCATCGAGCTGATGAGCGCGCTCGTCGCCCGGCGGGAGGAGCTCGCCCCGCAACTGCGGACGGCCTGGATCGCCGCGGGCGCGCGGACGAGCGGCCCGTGGCCCCAGGTGTTCGGCGACGGGCCGGCCGGCGAGGAGGTCTTCATGGCCTGGCACTTCGCGCGCTACACGGAGGCGGTCGCCGCGGCGGGCAAGAAGGAGTACGCCCTGCCGATGTTCGCGAACGCGGCGCTGATTCGCCCCGGCCACCAGCCGGGCCAGTACCCCAGCGCCGGGCCGCTGCCCCACCTGATGGAGGTCTGGCGCGCGGCGGCGCCGAGCCTCGACTTCCTGGCACCCGACATCTACTTCCAGGACTTCGCCGAGTGGGCGCGGCGCTACACGCGCTCGGGCAACCCGCTGTTCGTCCCGGAGGCGCTGCGCAGCCCGGAGGCCTCGGTGAACGGCCTCTACGCCTTCGGCGCCCACGATGCGATCGGCTTCTCGCCGTTCGGCATCGAGTCGATCGGAGAGGGGGCCGCGAAGCTGCTGGCCGCGAGCTACGACCTCGTGGCGCAGCTCGAGCCGCTGCTGGTCGGGCTGCAGGGCCGGGGCATGACGGCCGGGCTGCTGCCGGAGGGGCCGGAGCAGAAGCAGCCCCAGCAGGTGAGGCTCGACGGCTACGTGCTGCAGGCGAGCTTCGAGCGAGGCGCCCCGCCTGCGCTGGCCGACGGCGTCATCGTCCCGACCGGCGCCGCGCCCGCGACGCCGCCGCCCTCGGGCGGCCTCGTCCTGGCCACGGCGCCCGACGCATTCGTCGTCGCGGGCACCGGCGTCACGATCACCTTCGCGCCCACCGAGCCGGGCCGGCGCGTGGGGATCCTCAGCGCCGAGGAGGGCCGCTTCGTCGCGGGTGAGTGGGAGAACACCCGCTGGTTGAACGGCGACGAGACGCACCAGGGCCGGCACATCCGGCTCGAGCCGGGGCGTTTCTCGATCCAGCGGTTCAGCCTGTATCTGTACTAGCGCAGGAGCCCGTAAGGGTCGATGGGGCGGCCGCCCCAGCACGGATCCTGGGGCGCCACCTCGTGGATCGCGAAGTGCAGGTGAGGGGTGTTCGGCGGAGCGTTTCCCGTGGTCCCGACATAGCCGATGACCTCGCCCCGCTTCACGAGCTGCCCGGCGGTCAGCCCCGTCGCGTATCGCTCCAGGTGCGCGTAGAAGAAGCAGTAGCGCCCGGCGGCGTCGAGCAGGTAGAGGGAGATGCCGCCGGCGGGGCTGCGCGACAGGCGCGAGAGCGTGCCGTCGTCCACCGCGACCACGGCGGAGCCCCTGGGCGCCGGGATGTCGACGGCCTGGTGCGTCCTGGCGCCTCGAGCGTCCGCGAAACTGTCGGACAGGGCGGCGGGGGACACCGCGGGCACCGGGAATTGCAGGCGACCCGGGGCAGGGCCGCCGGCATGCGCCCGCCCGGGCGCGCCGGGCGGCAGGCGCGGGCGAACCCAGGCCTGCAGAAGCACGAAGGCCGCGAGCAGCACGACCCCGCCCGCGGCGCCGGCGGCCACGAGCTCGCCGGCCGTCTCGGGGACGCGGAGCCAGCGCTCCCTGCGACCCTCTTCTTCGCGTCGAGCGTCGGCCCTGAACCGCGGCATCTTCAGGACACCGGCCCGCTGTCGGCCGGGAGGGGGATGTCGAACGCGGCGGCCATGCCGTCGGCGACGGCCAGCCCGGAGGTCGTCGGCGCCAGCCGCCGGCCGCCGGCCGCGCCGGCGCGCACGACCAGGTGGCCCTCGGCCACGAGAT